>JBOHFU010000049.1:0-13409 GCA_050699675.1 Pseudonocardiaceae bacterium | reverse complement strand
CACTGGAGTCCACTTCCTGGATCTGCGGGGTGAGACGAGCTCCGGTGATGTTGCGCTGAGCCTGGTCGACGTTGGTGCCGACGACGTCAGGCACGGCCACAGTCTCCGGCGGCACGCCGACGGTGATGATCACCGGGTTGGTTTTGGCCAGCCGCCCCCCGGCGGGTGGATCCTGGGCGACCACCCGGCCGACATCCTTATTGTCCTGCACGACCTCCTGGCGCTGGTCGGGGGACAGCACCAGACCCACCTGTTGCAGCGAGGCTTGGGCCTGCGCGCGGTCCAGTCCGAGCAGGTTGGGTACCTCCACCTCGGCCGGCCCAGCGCCGACGTCCAGCCGGATCGTCGAATCCGGCAGCGCCTGGCCTGTGGGGTTCATAGCCACCACGCGGTCGAGGTCCTGCGGGGTTGACTCCACCCGACGGACCTCGGTCTGGAAGCCAGCGGCGTGCAGGGCTTGCTCGGCATTCGCCACCGGCTCGCCGAGCACGTTGGGCAGCGCGATCGGTTCGGGTCCGCCGACAAAGAGATCGGTGAACAGCAGCAGGAACAGCGCGATAAGGGCCGCGACCACGACCGTCGTGAGGACCCAGAGACCCCGTCCGGACCGCCGCTCCTCCGGCGGCTCACCACCGGGCTCTGGACGGTGCCGGCTGGGACGGATGGCCACGGTGGGGCCGGCGTCGAGCATGACGGTGCGGTCCGCGTCCGTCATCACCATCGGTGCCAGCTGCCGCTGCCCGGACAGTACACGGACCAGGTCCGTGCGCATCTCGGCAGCGGACTGGTAGCGGTTGGCCGGGTTCTTGCTCATCGCCTTGAGCACCACGGCGTCCATTGCCGCCGACACTTCGGGGTTCTGGTGGGATGGCGGTGTGGGGTCCTCGCGGACGTGCTGGTAGGCCACCGCGACCGGGGAGTCGCCGGTGAACGGAGGATCTCCGGTGATCAGCTCATAGAGCACGCAGCCTGCGGCATAGACGTCCGACCGGGCGTCCACCATCTCCCCGCGGGCTTGCTCCGGGGACAGGTATTGGGCAGTGCCGATCACTGCGGCGGTCTGGGTCACGCCCTGCCCGTCGGCCAACGCCCTGGCGATGCCGAAGTCCATCACCTTGACCGCGCCGGCAGTCGTGATCATCACGTTGGCCGGCTTGACGTCACGATGGATGATGCCGTTGCGGTGGCTGAAGTCCAGGGCGGCGCAGATGTCCGCCATCGTTTCCATCGCGCGCTGCTCATCCATCGGACCTTCGGTCTTGACGATGTCCCGCAGCGTCCGGCCTTCGACGAACTCCATCACGATGTAGGGCAACGGGCCGTACTCGGATGTTGTCTCGCCGGTGTCGTACACCGCAACGATCGCCGGATGGTTCAGCGCCGCGGCGTTCTGCGCCTCCCGGCGGAAGCGGTGCTGGAACTGGGGGTCGCGGGCGAGGTCGGCACGCAGCACCTTGACCGCTACGTCGCGGTCGAGCCGAACGTCGCGGCCGCGGTGCACCTCGGACATACCCCCGTAGCCGAGCGTCTCGCCCAGCTCGTAACGCTCCGACAGTAGTCGGCGAGTGGTCATTCCTCGGCCGTCCTGCTCCTCGTTCGTGGCCCCCGGCTCCTCGCTGTCCGGCCCCATCATGCCTGCCGACCCACTGTCACCCGATCGGGGTCGACCACTCACCTGACCCTCCTGCAGGTCAGCTCGAGGGTCGACCCGGGCGCGACGAAGCCGGCCAGCGGGCGGACCCTGGTCACCCGGCACCGCGATCGCCGGTCCCGGTCGACCTGCTCACCGTCTTCGTCCACCACCCGCGGCACCAGCCCTTGGGACTTCGCGGTGACCACTGCGTCGCTGGCTCGTTCACCCCAGTAGTCGGTCGGAACGATGAGCACCCCCGGCAGCTGTGCGTCGTCGGGGACGTCGTCGGGGTTGATCGGCTCCGGTGGAAGCTGCTCCTCGGTCGGTCTCGGCGCGACGGGCTGAGGTACTACCGGCGCAGCAGGCGCCGTGAGGGCGTCGGTGGTGCCTGCCTCCGGGGACGTGGTGTTGACCTGCAGCGCCTCGTTGACCAGGTAGCCGCCCAGCACCAGGGCGAGCACGCCGAGCAGGGCCATCGCGATTCTCGGTGCACCGCGCCGTCCGGGGTGGTCCTGCGGGTAGTGCGGCAGCAGCGCGGTCGGTGGCGGGTGGCTTGCGGTGATCCCCGCGGCCACGCTGGTGTTGTCAGTCACGCTGGTGTTGTCAGTGCCCCTGGCGGCCGAACCCAGCGGCAGCGGCACCCGGTGCCCGGCTCGGACCGCGGCGACGGCAGCGGCGAACTCACCGCCGGTGCCGTAACGCTGCCGCGGGTCTTTGGCCAGCGCCGTCTCGATCAGCGCGCGAACTCCAGCGGGCACATCCGGTGGCAGCGGGGGTGGCCAGTCGCGGATGTGCATCATCGCGACGGTAACCGCGTTGTCGGCTTGGAAGGGGCGCTTCCCGGCGAGGCACTCGTAGCCCACCACGGCCAGCGAGTAGACGTCGGAAGCCGGGCCGGCGTCGTCTCCGGCGGCCTGCTCCGGGGCGATGTAGTGCGCAGTGCCCATCACCATCCCGTGCTGGGTCACCGGGGCTGCATCGACGGCCCTGGCGATGCCGAAGTCGGTGAGCTTCACCATCCCGGCGGGAGTGATCAGGATGTTGCCCGGCTTGATGTCGCGGTGCACCAGACCACGCCCATGCGCCGCCTGCAGCGCCTCGGCAGCTTGCCCAAGGATGTCCAGCGTTCGGTCAGCACCCAGCCGCGGATGCCGCAGGAGGATCGCGGCCAACGGATCTCCGTCGACCAGCTCCATCACCAGGTAGGCCCCGGAATGGTCGGAGTCTGGATCATCCGCCGCTTCACCGTAGTCGTGCACCGCAGCGATGCCGGGATGGTTCAGTGACGCGGTCATCCGGGCCTCGGTATGGAAGCGGTACCGGAACTCTGCGTCGCCGGACAGCTCCGGCTTGAGCACCTTGACGGCGACCCGACGCTCTAACCGGGTGTCGGCAGCCTCCCAGACCTCGCCCATCCCGCCGATGGCGATGCGCCGACCCAGCCGGTAGCGCTGCGCCAGCAGTTGACCGCTGGTCAAAGTCATCCGGCCACCCTGGTGCGCCCCCTATTGCCGCTCCCCCGGGTGCGGCCTTTATTCCGCCCCTTATCGCGCCTAGCCATTAGCGACCTCCCCGCAAGGCCGAGCCGATGACCGCTCGGCCGATCGGCGCGGCCCGGGACCCACCGGTTGCCTCGAGGTCGCGATCTCCCCCGTCCTCTACCACCACCGCGATCGCCACTTGCGGGTCGCCGGCGGGCGCGAAGGCCACATACCAGGCGTGCGGTGGGGTGTTCTTGGGGTCGACACCGTGCTCGGCGGTGCCGGTCTTCGCAGCGATACTGACGCCGTTGATCTTACCGTCGTTGCTGTAGCTGTTCTCGGCGGCGACCATCATGTCGCGGAGCTGGGATGCGGTGGAGCGGGACATCGCCGTTTCGGCAAGCTCGGGGGCGAACCCGGCCAGCACAGAGAGGTCCGGGGCCAGGATGTTGCGAACCATCTGGGGTTTCATCCGAAGCCCTCCGTTGGCGATCGTCGCGGCGATCAACGCGTTCTGCAACGGGGTCAGCGCCACATCACGCTGCCCGATGCCGGACTGTTGCAAGGCGGGAACATCGGGAATATCGCCCAGGGTGGACGGTGTCACCAGGATCGGGATGGTGACGTCTTGGCTCCCGATGCCGAGCAGTTGGGCCTGTGTGCGCAGGTCGTTCTCGCCGACGGTGGCGACCAGCTGGGCGAAGGCGGTGTTGCAGGACCGCACCAACGCCTCTTTGAGTGTGGCGGTGTCACCACCGCCACAACGGTTGTCAGCGAAGTTGCGCAGGAGCGTCGAAGTGTTCTGCAGCTGCAGTGCGGGCGTCGCGGTGAGCGGGGTGTTCGGGGTGGCCTTACCGGTCTCCAGCGCAGCCGCGGTGACCACGAGCTTGAAGGTCGACCCCGGCGGGTAGATCGACCCGACCGCGCGGTTGGTCAGCGGGGAGCCACGCTCGGCCGAGGTAGCCTCGTTCCAGGCGGCCTCCTGCTCCGCACCCTCGTGCGCGGACAGCCGGTTCGGGTCATAGGACGGGGTCGACGCCATCGCGAGGATCTCGCCGGTACGGGGCTTGATCGCCACCACCGCGCCGGTGTAGCCACGGCGGGTCAGCTGCTCGTAGGCGACCCGCTGGACAACCGGGTTGATGGTGAGCTCGACGCTGGCCCCGGTCGGCGTCCGGCCGGTGACCAGGTCGGAGAGCCGCCGCACGAACAGCCGGCCGTCGGAGCCGTTGAGCACCGAGTCCATCGCGTTTTCGGTACCCCCCGCGCCGTAGCGCAGCGAGTAGTAGCCGGTGACCGGGGCGTACAGCGGGCCGTCGAGGTAGGTGCGCTGGAAACGCAGCTGGCCGCCGGTCTCCACCGAGCTGGCCACCGGCAGCCCGCCAGCGACGATCTTCCCGCGCTGCCTGCTGTACTCGTCGAGCAACACCCGCCGGTTGCGTGGGTCGGTGCGGTAGGTGTCGGCGCTGACGACCTGGATGTAGGTGGCGTTGGCCAGCAGCAGGACGATCATGGCCATGACGGCCAGCGCCACCCGTCGAAGCGGTGTGTTCACGGGCGCCTCACCATCTCAGTGCGCGCCTCAGCCAGCGGGGCTACCGGCTTGCGCGGCGCTGACGGGGCTGCCGGCGACCGCGCCGCATGGGAGATCCGTAACAGCAGCGCCACCAGGATGTAGTTGGCCAGCAGCGAGGAGCCACCGTAGGACAGGAACGGCGCGGTGAGCCCGGTCAACGGGATCAACTTGGTCACTCCGCCGACGACGATGAACACCTGCAGGCCGACTGCGAAGGACAGCCCGGCGGCCAACAGCTTGCCGAAGGTGTCCCGGACGGTGAGCGCGGTGCGCATCCCCCGCATCACCACCAGCAGGTAGGTGAACAGCACCGCGGCCAGCCCGACGAAGCCCAGTTCCTCGCCGATCGCGGCGGTGATGAAGTCGGTGTGCGCTGCGGGCACCAGGTCAGGACGGCCGGCGCCCAGCCCGGTACCGAACACCCCGCCGGTACCCAGCCCGAACAGCGACTGCGCCATCTGATAGCCGGCGCCGTCATAGTCGGAGAACGGATCGAGCCAGGCGGTCACCCGGCGTTGCACGTGCGCAAACAGCATCCCGGAGACGATCGCGCCGCCGACGAAGAAGATCAGCCCGATCACCAGCCAGGCAACCCGTTCGGTGGCGATGTAGATGAGCGCCAGCACGATGCCGAAGAACAACAGCGAGGTCCCCAGATCCTTCTCGAGCACCAGGACACCCAGCGAAAATCCCCAGGCCATCAGCAGCGGGGCGAGATCTCGGGCCCTGGGCAACTCCATGCCCAGCACGCTGCGGCCCGCAGTGGTGAAGAGATCCCGCTTGGCCACCAGGAACGCGGCAACGAAGATCATCAGCAGGATCTTGGCGAACTCGCCCGGTTGGATCCCCAGCCCGCCGAACCGCAGCCAGATCTTCGCACCGTTGACCTCGGAGACGGCGCTGGGCAGCAGGCCGGGCAGGGCCAGCAACCCCAGCCCGACCAGCCCGCAGGTGTAACCGTAGCGGGCCAGCATGCGGTGGTCGCGGACCAGCACCAGCACCGCCACGAACAGCCCCAGGGCTAGCGCGGTCCAAGCGATCTGATAGGGAACGTTGCCGGCCGGAACCGGATCGCCGACCGAGACGGCCTCCGTCGCATCGGCCAGATCGAGCCGGTGCAGGAGCACCAGTCCCAGCCCGTTGAGCAGGGCGACGCAGGGCAGGATGAGCGGGTCGGCATGGGGCGCCAGCATCCGCACCGCGATATGGGCGGTGCCGAACAGGGCTAGGTAGGCGGCGCCGTAGTAAAGCAGTGAGCGGGATACCTCCTGCTGCTGGTTGAGCTCCACCAGCACCAGCGCAGTGGTCACCACGATCGTGGCGAAGGCCAGCATGAGCAGCTCGAGGCCGCGCTTGGTAGCCGGCGCGGATGTTGTGTCCGGGTCCGGGAAGGGTGCTGGGGTGACCATCAGTCAGCTCACCGTACGGCAGTCCACTCCGGGTTCCGCGGGCTGCTCCGGAATCGGCGTGCCGGTGGTCTCGGGTTCGGGATGCTGACCAGTCTGCCCGCCACCAGGCTGACCCGGTACGGTCGTGGTGATAGGCGGGTACGGTTGCTCACGAGCAGCCGTCCCGGCGCCGGCCCGCGGGCACGGTGGCAGCAGATCATTGGTGCGCAGCCGGCCGATGATCTCGCGAGCGCCGTCCAGCCCGTCGTGACTGATCATCCCTCGGCGCACGTCCGTCCGGACGTGCGGTTGCAGGCCCTGCAGGAAGATCGTCTCGCAGCGTCGCGCATCCTCCCGGCAGCTGCCCTCGGCCCGGGTGTGTAACGGCAGGCCGAAGACCTGGCCCCGGACCCCCTGGAAGACCACCACCTCGCCGCTGCGGGTGGCTCCCACATAGTACTGACCGAGCACCAAGATCGAACCGATCCCGGTGATGGCACCGAGCAGCATGACCAGCGCCACCAGGCCGATCAGCGTGCGCCGCTGCTTGCGACGGCGCAGCTCGGGGTCGGGGGCTGGAGGTTTGCTGGGCTCGATGCGTTTGGGCTCCGGGCGTGGCAGTGTGGTCGTCGCGGCCCTGGACGCCGCCGAGTCCGGCTGCGGATCCTCGACGCCGTCGCCCGCGGCCCCGCCGATGATGGGCGCGTCCTCGCCGTACTCGACGTCCACCACGTCGGCCACGATGCAGGTGATGTTGTCCGGTCCACCACCCTTGAGGGCTAGCTCGATGAGCCGATCGGAGCAGGCCTGCGGATCGGGGATTGTCAGCCCCTCGGTGAGGGTCTCCGTGCTGACCACCCCGGATAGCCCGTCGGAGCACAGCAGGTAGCGGTCCCCGGCACGGGCCTCCCGGACGGTGAGCGAGGGCTCCACCTCGTGCCCGGTGAGCGCCTTGAGCAGCAGCGAGCGTTGCGGATGGTGGCTGGCCTCGTCCTCGGAGATCCGACCCTCGTCGATCAACGACTGGACGAAGGTGTCGTCGTGCGTGATCTGGCTGAGCACACCGTCGCGCATGAGGTAGGCACGGGAGTCACCGACATGGACCAGGCCGATCTTGTTTCCGGCGAAGAGCACCGCGGTCAGCGTGGTGCCCATGCCCTCTCGCTCTGGGTCCTCGCGAACCAGCTCGCTGATCGCGGCGTTACCAGCGAGGATGGCTTCATGGAGCTGGTCCAGGAGGTCGTTGCCGGGCTCGTCGTCGTCCAGCGGGGCGAATGCCGCGATGACGACCTTGGACGCCACCTCGCCTGCCGCGTGACCACCCATCCCGTCAGCCAACGCCAGCAAACGCGGACCTGCGTAGACCGCGTCCTGGTTGTTCTGCCGGACCAGGCCGCGGTCGCTTCGGGCTGCGTAGCGGAGGACCAGAGTCATGAGCGCAGCTCGATCACCGTCTTGCCGATACGGATCGGGACTCCAGGAGGAACCCGGGTAGGTCCGGTGACCTTAGCTCGGTCCAGATAGGTGCCGTTGGTGGAGCCCAGATCCTCCAGGAACCAGTCCCCGCCCTGGAACCCGAGCCGGGCGTGCCGGGTGGATGCGTAATCGTCATCGAGTACCAGCGTCGAGTCGTCGGCCCGCCCGATGAGGATGGGTCTGCCGTCGAGCGAGATGCGGGTGCCCGCCAGTCCGCCCGCGGTGACCACTAGCTGGCGCGCCGTCCGGTTGCGCTCCGCGCGGGCACCGCGGCGCGACAGCGGAAGGCTGGCGCGCAGCCCGGACGCCGCGAACAGGTCGGAGCGCACGATCCGCAGCGCGGCGACGACGAACAGCCAGAGCAGGAGGAGAAAGCCCACTCTGGTCAGGTGCAGCACCAGCTCCGGCACGCTCTGGTCGTCTCCGCTAGGTAGTTCGGCTCAACCCTGGGTACGGAAGACGAGCGAAGAGTGTCCGACCCGGACCACGTCACCATCGGCGAGCTGCCAGGTTTGTACGGGGGTTCCGTTGACCGTCGTGCCGTTGGTGGACCCGAGGTCAGCAAGCGTCGCCGTCCAGCCGTCCCAGTTGATCTCCAAGTGCCGCCGGGACACGCCCGTGTCCGGCAGCCGGAACTGCGCGTCCTGACCACGGCCCACCACCGTGGCGCCCTCGATGAGCTGGTAGTGGCGGTTCGACCCGTCGTCCAGGGTGAGCGAAGCCGTCAGTTGGCGAGGACCGGTCTGCACCGCGGGAGGCAGGTAGCCCTGGGTGCTGTAGTTCTGGTCAGTGCCGTAGCTCTGGTCAGTGCCGTAGCTCTGGTCAGCGCCGTAGCTCTGGTCAGCGCCGTAACCGCCCTGCTCATACCCGTACCCCGGCTGCGCGCCGCCGTACTGGCCGTAGTTCTGGTCTCCGTAGGTCCGCTGGTGGCCCTGATCGGGGGCGTGGTGGCCCTGGCCGTAACCGGAGCCGTAGCCCCCTTGGTCGTAGCCCTGCTCGTAGCCACGGCCCTGGTCATAGCCGTAGTGGCGAAGGTTCTGGTCGTCGCCGCCCTGGTTGCCGTAGTTCTGGTTCGGCGGGTGGCCCTGGTCCCGGGTGTACTGGACCTCGTAGCCGTACGGCTGGCCGTAATGCGGCGGGTAGGCGTCGTGGTCGCGCTGGCCCTGGTCGTGACCCCGTTGTGGGGCGTACTGACCCCGCTGGCCATCCTCGGGATGCTCGCCCTGTTGCTGGCTCATGGCTCGGTCTCCTGCAGTACGAGGTTGCGGTGCGTCGGGATCAACAGACGAGCTGGTGCGGAACTGCCCCGTGTGCAGTGACTCAGACCGCTCCAGAGCCACCACCACGTCTCCGTAGATATCCCAGGACTGCTCAGTGAGATGACCCTGGATACAGCTCTTGAGCATCCGGATTACCCGCTGCTCTTCGCCTGCGAGCCGGTCGTGGTCGGTCGCCCCGAGTGTGACGGTATAACGGTTGGGCGCGAGCACCCGCCCCCCCGCGAGCGGACGTGCGTTGTCGTCGGCCTCACGCTGGAGCGCCTGGGCCACCTCCTGCGGCACCACGTTACCGCCGAAGACCCGGGCAAAGGCGTCGCCGACCATACCCTGCAACCGACGCTCGAACCGCTGCACCTTGCCCACGGCGACCTCCTCTCACGGCTCCTGCCTGCCAGGGGACCTGCTGCGTCAGGCTCCCCCGATCGTATCCGGCAGGGCCAGCGGGCAGGGTCCGGTACATCTCCGATGTTGGAGTGTGCGTGCTAGGCTGCCGCCGTCACTCGGGCGAGTGGCGGAATGGCAGACGCGCACGGTTCAGGTCCGTGTGTCCGTAAGGACGTGGGGGTTCAACTCCCCCCTCGCCCACTTCTCGTGCTCCCGTTGCGAAACCTCCATATCCCCATCCTCCAGAGACCAGCACCGGTTCGGTGGTCAAGCAAGATCAACTGTGCGACGATCTGGTTTTCGGCGCGGTGGGATTCACCCGGGCACAAGCGATCGGTGCGCCCAGCACGGACCGCTTGAGGAAGGAGTGGCAATGACGTACGTGTTCGCACAGGAGTGGGATCGCGAGCGGAAGCGACTCGCCGGTATCGAGGCCGCCGCTGACCTGGTCAGTGGCGACGTGCTGTCCCGGCTGGGTGTCGGTCCGGGCTGGCGCTGCGCGGAGGTGGGTGCCGGTGGCGGGTCGCTGGCACAGTGGCTCGCCGATCGGGTGGGTGAGACTGGGCAGGTGGTCGCTACGGACCTGGACCCCGGCTACCTGAAAGCCGACGAGGCGCCGAACTTGCAGGTGCTGCAGCACGACCTCACCGTCGATGACCGGCCTGGTGAGCCTTTTGACCTGGTGCACACCCGGCTCGTCATCGAGCATCTACCTGAGCCAGCGGGCGCATTGAAGCGGCTCGCGGGTTGGGTTCGGCCGGGGGGCTGGTTGGTTGTGGAGGCCGGTGACTGGTCAACTCGGTATGAGATCACCTCGTCCGCGGTGTTCGAGGCAGTCCTGGTTGCCGTGCAGGAGTTCCTCGCCGCGGCCGGTTTCGCGCCGATGTTCGGGCGCCGCCTCCCAGGGCTGCTCCTTGAGCACGGCCTGGTTGATGTCGGCTGTGAGGCTCGCGGCCGGATGCTTCGGGGTGGTACGCCGGAGATGGAGTTTTTCACGCTGACAATCGAGCGAGTGCGGACGGCGATGGTCGCGGCGGGGCTGATCAGTGACGATGACGTCGCAGCGGCGCTGGACCTCTGCGCGGACCCGTCTTTCGCTGTCATGTCACCGGCGCTGGTGTCCGCGTGGGGTCGCAGCGCCACTGGCTGATGACTCGCGCGGCGATGGCCCTGCGAAAAGGGTCCAGTCGTGATGTGGGACGAGCAGGATGGTCGGAGCTGGTTTGCACCGCCTCGAGGTAAGCCTCCAGTTGTCGCACAGCTCAGCAAGCGGAAGTGAGACCGTCCGTCGGGCAACGCGACGAGATCCTCGCCTGACAGCGCGATGTCCAGCGACCCGGCATTCTGCTAAGCCGGACGATCCTGGGATCTTTGCTCACATGCGAGGGGGGTGGCCGCCTTCCGGCCACCCCCCTCGCCGACGGCACCGCACCCGATCATCTGATCGCGCGGCGGCACTGCACGACTGAGATACAGTCAGCTTCCGCTGGCTCAGCCGTGGCCACCGTCGGCGCTGCCGCCGGCACCGCCGGTGGCGTCACCAGCGCTGGCGGTCCCAGTGCCCAGGACACCGATACCGCTCAGGACGTTGATACCGAGGCCGCCCTGGGCGCTGCCACCGGGGCCGCCCTTGCCGCCGTCGCCGCCGCCGCCGTCGCAGCATCCACCCGCGCTCAACAAGGACAGGACAGTACGTGCGGGGAGCAGCTCCACGTGCTGGCCGTCGATCTCAACAAAGCTCAATGCGTCAGACATCCAAATCCTCCTCACAGGGGCCCCAATGGGCCGGAACAGAACACCTCATCGACGGCTCCGCCGATTCGGCTTATCCATACCATGGCCAGTGGAAGGCCCCCTGGCAACATGCATTCGCCACCTAAACTTGCGCCCCACTACCTAACTGTGGACGCCGATTTTCGACCACCTAGTCAGCACTGCACAGCTACCTGACCCCGGAAACCGAGCACCTACCGCACACGTTCGACCGAGCCTTTCCCAGGTTACCGCCCAGCCGCACTGCCGCTGGTCAGCGCTGCGGCCGGGGCTCGCCCAGGCAGTGGGGATCTCCCGGCGTCCGGCGAGACCGGCGCGGGGCGGCCGTCCCCAATCCAACAGCCTGGTGATAACCCAATAGTAAACGGAGGGGTGGCCATATTCGGCCACCCCTCCGTAGCCGACGGCACCGCACCCGATCATCTGATCGCGCGGCGGCACTGCACGACTGAGATACAGTCAGCTTCCGCTGGCTCAGCTGTGGCCACCGTCGGCGCTGCCGCCGGCACCGCCGAAGGCGTCACCAGCGCTGGCGGTCCCAGTGCCCAGGACACCGATACCGCTCAGGACGTTGATACCGAGGCCGCCCTGGGCGCTGCCACCGGCGCCGCCCTTGCCGCCGTCGCCGCCGCCGCCGTCGCAGCCGCCGCCGCATCCACCAGCGCTGAACAAGGACAGGACAGTACGTGCGGGGAGCAGCTCCACGTGCTGGCCGTCGATCTCAACAAAGCTCAATGCGTCAGACATACGAAATCCTCCTCGCAGGGGCCCAGTGGGCCGGAACAGAACACCTCATCGACGGCTCCGCCGATTCGGCATATCCATACCATGGCCAGCGGAAGGCCCCCTGGCAACATGCATTCGCCACCTAAACTTGCGCCCCACTACCTAACTGTGGACGCCGATTTTCGACCACCTAGTCAGCACTGCACAGCTACCTGACCCCGGAAACCGAGCACCTACCGCACACGTTCGGCCGAGCCTTTCCCAAGTGCCACCGAACTACCAAGAGCAGCGCCGGTGACGACTTGATTTGGGTCTAGCTGTTGGATGCAAATCCAATCCAACAGCCTGGTGATAACCCAATGGTAAACGGAGGGGTGGCCATATTCGGCCACCCCTCCGTTGCCGACGGCACCGCACACGATCATCTGATCGCGCGGCGATACTGCACGACTGAGATACAGTCGGCTGCCCCAGCACCGCCCTCAGCGCTACCGCCGGCCACGCAGATGCCGTTCCCTAGCCAACGGCACCCCACGCGTTCACGGCTCACACGTCAGCTTCCGCTGGCTCAGCCGTGGCCACCGTCGGCGCTGCCGCCGGCACCGCCGAAGGCGTCACCAGCGCTGGCGGTCCCAGTGCCCAGGACACCGATACCGCTCAGGACGTTGACACCGAGGCCGCCCTGGGCGCTGCCACCGGCGCCGCCCTTGCCGCCGTCGCCGCCACCCATGGCGAGCACGGACATGACAGTACGTGCGGGGAGCAGCTCCACGTGCTGGCCGTCGATCTCAACAAAGCTCAGTGCGTCAGACATACAAAATCCTCCTCACAAGGGCCCCAGGGGCCGGAACAGACCACCTCATCGACGGCTCCGCCGATTCGGCATATCCATACCATGGCCAGCGGAAGGCCCCCTGGCAACATGCATTCGCCACCTAAACTTGCACCCCACTACCTAACTGTGGACGCCGATTTTCAACCACCTAGTCAGCACTGCACAGCTACCTAGACCCCGGAAACCGAGTACCCACCGCACAACGTTTCACCGGACCCGCCAGATGCCACCCGAGGCGCTTTGTCGCTGGTCAGTACTGCTGCCGGGGGTACGGCTAGGTAGTCTGGCACCGCCCACAGCGCGGCGAAACCGAACGCGACACGCCTGCCCCCGCAGGGCACGTGCACTGTTCGACGAACCGCCATCGCATCACTACCTAAACCCACCGGCGGTGACTACCTAGTGGCCCATTCAATCCGGCTACGTAGCGGTAACCATCGATAACAGAGAGGTAACCCTATTCCGTCGCAGACCGCTTATTCTTCTCTTGACGACTATCCGCCCAGCGGCCAGGCGGCGATCAGCTCGTGCAACGCCGAACCATCCGATCCCGCGCCGAGGCGGCTGCGGACCAGGTACAACCGGGTGGCCACCCACGGCAGACCTTGCCAGGATGCGAGCCGTTCGACCAGCGGCCGCAGGTCGGCAGCAGCGTCTGCCCGGGCCAACGTCACGTGCGGACGGTACGGGCGCTGCTCCATCGGCAGGCGGCTGCGGCGGGCGGCGGCCCGTACCGAGCCGGCCAGCCTGCGCAGCCCATCGCGATCCCCCTGCACCCGGGTCCACAGCACCTGGTGCCCAAACCGGCCGCCACCGCCCAGCACCAGGGATAGCGGCGGGTGCCGGGCGGCTGCCCG
>JBOHFU010000048.1:0-13506 GCA_050699675.1 Pseudonocardiaceae bacterium | reverse complement strand
GCGGGTGACGTTCGACGTCACGGGCACCACGGTCAGCACACCGGACCCGGATCGCTCTGCGGCCACGTTCGCGCCGTTGTTACTCACGATCACCGCTGGCCGCACCTTATCCGCCTCAGAACCGAGCGCCGGGTCGAGATCGACCATGCGGATCTCTCCACGTCTCATCAGGAGCCGTCAAGCCCATCGGCCGTGACGGCCTCCCAGAGGGATGCATCCTCACTCGCCTCCCACTCGGCCCACGCCTGCTCGTAGGAGTCGGACAGGACATGTGCGCGCAGCAGCGCAACCGCCCGCGCAACCGTGGCAGAACGCGACGGCACGCCATGGGAGGCCGTATAGTCGTCCAGGAATTCGACATCCTGCTCGGACAGGCTCACACTCAGCTTCACACCAGCGATACTACCCTGTCCAGGATTTCGTACTACCAGTGCTGCGACCGAAGGACGGGCAGGCCGTGCGGACGCTGCCGGACCACTGCTCGCTGCGGCAGCGTTACTCACGCGCAACGGCCGCGGTAGCGCCCGGGGTCACGCCCGTGTTGCGGCCACCTGCCGGGCCATCCGGGCCAGTTCCTTGGTGTCGCTGCCGGGCCGGGCCTCCAGCGCCTCAGTGAGCGGCGCCAGCTGCCTGCGGACTCGCACGCTGCTGAGCTTGGTGACGTCGGTGATGGCGTCGTGGGCCTGCTGCAGCCCGCGCGGCTCCCCGGCCTTGACGTGGATGGTGGCCAGCACGATCCCGGACTGAGTGCGGCTGATCAGGCTGCCCCCCTTCCAACGGCGCACCGACGCCGCAGCTAGTTGCTCGGCGAGGTCCAACCGCCCGCCGGCAAGCGCCAGCCGTGCGCCAGGACGGTCGGGGTCACCGAAGGGGTCGGTGTGGGTGGGTGTCCACAGCTCCCGCCCCTTCGCGAGCCACGCGCCCGCGGTCGCGAGATCGCCGAGCAGGGCAAGGGCGGCCGTCGCGTTGACGAGCCCGGCCGCCTCCACAGCCGCTCGCCCGGTCTCCCCCACGACCACCGCCCGTTCCTCGTTCGGGGGGATGCTCCATGCCGCAACCTGCGCGCACTGCAGCATCTTCAGCCCGTCGTCCGGGTGGCCATGCTCCACGCTGGCCACGCCGGCGTATCGCAGGGCGATGGCCTGGCAATAGGCATCTCCGGCTTCGGTGGCCAGCTCCAGTGCCCGTGCGAAGTGGTACAGGGCGCGGCGGTAGAGCCCGGCGTCGAACGCCGCCCATCCGGCCTCGATATGTAGCTCGGCGACCGCCACCCTCAGCGCCCGCCGCACCGGATCCGTGCCCGGCACATCGAGCAGCCGGGTCGCGCGTGCGGCGGCATCGCTGAGCACCTGCGGGTCACAGATGCAGCTGTTGCCGGCCTCGGCGAGTCGCCGGGTCAGGTCCCGGACCTGCATCACGTGGACACCGCTGAGCTGGGACGGCGGCGACACTGGTGGTGGCTCTCCGAGCTCGGCGAGCAGCTCGCCCACCTTGGTGACCGGGGCACCCGCCATCGTCATCCCGCCCAGGGCGATCAGGTGTCGGCGCAGCATCTCGGCGCTGACCCCCTTCGGGGTGTGTGCAACCGTGCCCCCTTGAGGGTAGGCATCGTCGGGCCCGTACCAGCGGCCGTCGGGTCCCCACCAGGACAGCCCCATTCTCTCCCGGGGGATGCCCAGCCCCTTGGTGATCGTGACCAGCACGTCGTAGGACATCACCTGGCGGCCGTGGATGATCTCTGAGATGTTCGGCTGTGACCGCCTGGTCAGCCTGGCGATCTGGCGCTGGGTGACACCGGCCTCGCCCAGTGCGCGGAACAGGGCACCGATGTCGTGGCCGGTGAGCACCGGCTGCAGCTCGAGCCGGGCATACCACTCGGGTGCGACGGGTAGTGCGGGGGTGTCGCCGGGCTCCTGAGGTGGTCTCGCCGCGCTCTGGGTGAGTTTGTCGACGTGTCCGTCGTTCATCGTGACCGCTTCCCCTTGGTGGTGTGGATTCGCGGAGATGGCTGTTTCCCGGTGCGTACCGGCGCTGTGGGCCCCTCCCCCTTCATGTGGGCGTACCGTATCGAACATTCACGACTTTTACGACTTTTATAGACGTTGCTGCTGTTCCCGCTGAGACAGCTGATCCTGCCGTTCACGCACCTAGCGTCCTGGGTGTGCCTGACGAGCCGTTGATCACGACGGGGGAGGTAGCCCGACGTCTGGGTGTCACCACCAGTGCGATCGGCCGATGGGTTCAGCGCGGACTTCTCACCCCGGCCGTGGTCACGCCCGGCGGCCGTTACCGCTGGCGGTGGTCCGACATCGAGCGGCAGCTACACGAGCAGCGTCAGCGCGACGAATAGCAACTCACCCTGCCCCGGCTACCCGAGTACGGGACTGTCGGAACACTGCTTGATGTGGCAGCGTTGTCAGCAGAGCAACGGTGTAATTCTCAGGCTGAGGCGGTGGGCGCGGTGGACCCCTTGGACTCCTACTCGCGGACGGTCAGCTCGGTCGCTGCGGCGGTCACCCCGCATGTGGCGAGCCTGCGGATCGGGCCGGGCGCAGGGTCGGCCGTCGTGTTCACCGACGATGGGCTGCTGCTGACCAACGCGCACGTCGTGGGCCCCGTCCACGATGGCGTCGCGGCGTTCACCGACGGCACCGAGAGCCGCTTCGACGTGGTGGGCCGTGACCCGCTGTCCGACCTCGCGGTGCTGCGGGCCCGGGGCTCCACGCCGGCGGCAGCCGTCCTGGGCGACGCCGACGAGCTGGTCGTCGGGCAGCTGGTGGTCGCCGTCGGCAACCCCCTGGGCCTCGCCGGATCGGTGACCGCCGGCGTGGTCAGTGGGCTGGGTCGCTCGCTGCCGGTGCGCGCGGGCCGGGCGGTGCGGGTGATCGAGGACGTGATCCAGACCGACGCCGCGCTCAACCCCGGCAACTCCGGCGGCGCGCTGGCCGACGCCAGCGCCAAGGTGATCGGGATCAACACCGCCGTCGCGGGTATCGGGCTCGGGATGGCGGTGCCGGTCAACGCCACGACCCGCCGGATCATCGGTGCACTACTCGCCGACGGCCGGGTGCGCCGCGGCTACCTCGGGCTGGTCGGGATGCCCGCCCCACTCCCCGCGCCGATCGCCGAACGGACCGGGCAGGCTTCCGGGGTGCGGCTGGTCGAAGTCATCCCTGGCAGCCCGGCCGACCGGGCCGGACTACATGCCGGGGATCTCGTGCTCAGCGCCGGGCGCAAGCCGGTCACCGATGCCCAGGGCATCCAGCGCCAGCTGTTCTCCGAGGCCATCGGCACCACGCTGCCGATCACCGTCCTACGCAACGGCGCCATGGTGGACGTGATCACCGTGCCCACCGAGCTGGTGGGGACCTAGTTTCGGAGGTACGAACAAGCCAACGCTCAATTCGTCACCGTCTCAGTGGCCGCGCGCGTCGCCGTTCACGTGGGCTTCAACCGCGCACCAGCGGGAGGGTCGAGCAGTGCAACCCGCCGGGGAAGCGGGTGACCTCGGAGTAGTCGATCGGCACGGCAATCGTCCCGCGGGATTCGATCTCGCTTGCGATCCGCTCATCGGTGGCGTGCAGAATGAGCTTGTCGGGGGCGAGCGCAACCGTGTTCACGGCCAGACTGCGGGCCTCGTCTTCCGTCACCACGACGAGGTCGAAGCGGGACTCGAAGTAGGTACGGCTAGCAGGGGAAAAAGCCTTCGGGTTGAACAGGCCGACCTGTGGGCCGGCCAGCGTGAAGTGAACGTCGAGGTGAACCACGCCCGGGTGCGCGAACTCGATCGGCACGACGCGCCGGTCGATTCCTTCGGCGGCCAACGCCTCGCGGAGAGATTCGACACCTTCGGCATTGGTGCTCTCACCCATGCCGACGAGCACATCGTCATCGGTCACGATGACGTCGCCGCCTTCGATGTGACCGTCGGCCAGTTCGCGCACCTTTGACAAACGCGGCAGCAACCAGGCCAGACCGGCCTGTTCCCTGCGCCGGACCACGGTCGCCGGCCGGGCGCAAAAAAACACATCATCGATCCCGAACCCCATGTCCCGGGGGTAGAGCTGGATGCGGACATCTGTCGGCTCGACCCAGTGCAGGGTGACGCCATGCTGCGCCAGGACAGCCACCAACCGCTCATGCTGGATGGTGGCGAGTGCAGCGTCGGGCGCCTCCACGGAGTACCGGGCGAGTACCTCCGCCATGGGTCTCTTCTTGCGCTTCGGGTCCACCTCATCTTGGGCCTCCGCTATCAGGTCGTCCAAGGTGAACGGCTTGACCAGACCGACCAGGACCTCGCGCAGCACGGCGATGTCGCTGGGAATCCGTACATCGATGATGTCCTCATGCATCGCGCGTCCTCCGCTGTTTCTCGCTGGTGCCAGGTACTCAGGGACCAAACCAATGGTTGCGGTGATCGGGCGTAACCGCGGGGACCGCGCGGCCGTGGGCGTGCTGGGCGAGTGGCTGGCCGACCTCCCC
This sequence comes from Pseudonocardiaceae bacterium, assembly GCA_050699675.1. Taxonomy (GTDB): domain Bacteria; phylum Actinomycetota; class Actinomycetes; order Mycobacteriales; family Pseudonocardiaceae. Next base: position 9,024 of record JBOHFU010000048.1, on the reverse strand, counting down.
GCGGGCGAAGCGGTCCTCCCCAGCCTGCGACTTCCGGGCAGCGCGTATCAAGGAGCCGCCCGCAACGATCCTATTAGTGCGGTGGATGGGTGCGATCACCGCAACATCGAGCCTGAGAGCAGCGTGGGTTGACGAACGGGGGACTTCGGGCCACCCACCTCCTGGGGAGACGAGGAGGACGACATGGCACCGGACACACCGGTCACGAGGATGCCCGGAGCGGCACGGACCAACTACCGGGAGGTTCTGCCTGACCTCACCAAACGGCTGTTGGCCGATACCGGGCCGCTGGCTCGGCTGTCCGCCTCCTGGCACCTGCCCTTCTACCAGGAGGTCCGTGTCCTCGCCGACTACCGCACCTTGCGCAGCCATCCCCTCTGGCAGGACCCACCTGTCGACCTCGGGGGCTTGCCGGTCTTGCTCGTCGGCGGGCTGTCGAGCAATCCATACGTCCTGAGCCCGCTACAGGAATGGCTGCAACGCCTCGGCGCTCGTCCCCGCCTCGCACCCACTCAGTACGGCGTCGCCTGCGGGGAACGCTCCGCAGCCGCGGTAACAGACGCCCTCGCCCGGCACGTCGACGCAACAGGCGAACGAGCGGTGATCGTCGCGCACAGCCGCGGTGGCCAGTTCGCCCGCCCGGTCACCGTCCGACGACCCGAACTCGTCCGGGGCCTCATCACGCTGGGTAGTCCGCTCAACCGCCTGCTCGGCGCGCACCCGCTCGTCCTGCTTGAGGTCCTCGGACTCGGTGTCGTCGGATCGCTCGGCATCCCCGGTCTGCTGCGGTTCAGCTGCCTGTGGGGCGAGTGCTGCCGCCTGCTGCGAGACGACCTCATGGGCCCGTTTCCCGCCGAAGTGCCCTTCGTGAGCGTGTTCTCGCGGAAGGACGAGGTGGTGCCCTGGCAGGCCAGCCTCGACCCGGCCGCGCGGTACCGCGAAGTCCGCACCACCCACGGTGGCCTCATAGCCAGCCCAGCGGCGTTCCAGGTATTAGCGCAGGAGCTTGCCCTGATGGCCAACCGGAGTCCGGAAGCCGACCTTTCCTTGGCCTCCTAAACCTCAGCCCGTGGGGAAGACCTCCGGGATATGTCCGAGCAGACCGTGCGCCCGCGGCGCTGGCGGTTGTGCGACTATCGCTCACAGTCTCCGGGGCGGTACCGTCCGTCATCGGGTCGCAGTGTCGGGGCTCGGGAGTTGAACATGATCACGTCGCTGGAACGCGGGCGGCACGACTGGCCGTGGCGGGGCGGGACCTCGTTCGTCACGCCGGACGGCTCCCAGGTGGTGCTGCGCAGCACCGCTCCCGATGGCACCCCGCTGGACGCGTCCAGGCCATGGTCGTGCGGTTTCATCGCCCTGGTGCGGGGCGCTCGCCGAGCGTTCACCGTCGCCGAAGCCGGCGCCTTCGACTGGCACAGCGCCTACACCACGATCCCCGATCAGGTTACCGGCCAGCCCTACCGTGGCGGTGAGCTGATCGTGGGCATCCGCAACAACCCAGCCCGCAGCGATCCCCCCGACTACCGGGCCACCTGGCGCGGGCAGTGGTTCGAGCTGCACACTCGGGCCAGCGGCTCCCCCGACGGGATCACCAGGATCTTCGACGCGTTCCGGCTCACCGACACCCCGCTGGGCATGCTGGCGCTGCCGCGCAGCGCCGGGCAAGCTCGGCTCGAACCGCTCCGGGTGGCCAAGCAGATCCCCGGGATCGGCCATCTGACGATCGAACGCCCCGGCACCAGCCAGGTCGCAGTCCCCGAATTCCGGGGTCATCTGACCCGGCACGGGGAGCTGTGGCGCCAGCCGCTGGGGATTGGAGCGCACGGTCGGTCCCGGCCGGAAGCGCTGGTCCTGGCCACCCCCACGGCGGTCACCCAGCTGGTCCCCGGGCCGGCCGACACCGCGGATCCGAACGAAGCGCTAGCCTTCTTGGAAGGCCTGAGCGTGACATGGGAGGCCGCATGATCGTGCTGGCGGTGCCGGTCCTCGCAGGCGCGTTCCTGCTGGTCGAGGCCGGGCTTGAGCACCTGCGGGCGCCCAAGCTACTGGCTGCCGCGGCAGGTACCGGCATCGCGGCGGCCCGGGCCATCGCGGTCGTCGAGCTGGTGATCGGGGTGCCCTCGGTGGTCGCTGTGGTCTGGGGTATCGGCGAGCTGCGCTGGGCGCTGGCCGCCCAGGGCATGATCTACCTGGCCTTCGCCGCCCACTTGATGTGGCGACGCCACCAGGGGGACGAGTCGGACTGCGGCTGCAACCGGATGGGTACCCAGGTCGGCCCCGGTGGGATCGCCCGGGCCGTCGTGCTGGCGATCGCCACCCTCGCGGCGACGGCGCTGTACCCGGCGGCCGCGTTGCCCGGCGGCGGGGCCGCGATCCTGCTCATCGCCTGCGCCGTCGTGCTGGCCGTGCTGCTGTACACCCTGCCGGCGGCGGTCGACGGGCGGACCGCGTGAACGTGCTCACCGCAGTGGTGGTGCTGGCCTGGGGCTGCCTGCTGGTGCTGACGTTGGCGATGGCCGGGATGCTGCGGCAGCTGCGGGAGTTGCAGACCGAGGTGGCCCAGCTGGCCGCGCCGCAACAGCACACCATCACGGGTCGCCGGGTGCCGGCGCTGGCCGGCGCGGGGTCCCTGGTGCTGCTGGTGCTCGACCCCGGGTGCAGCTTCTGCGACACGGTGCACGAGCCGTTCACCCGGCTGGCGCGCGAACATCCAGGAACCCGGTTCGAGGTGCTGTCCCCGCGGCAACAGTGGGCCGGCTCGCCGGACGTCCGGTCCCGGGTGGACCAGGCGCTCGTCACCGAACTCGAACTGCCGTGGGCACCGGCCCTGCTGCACGTCGACCGCGACGGCACCGTGCTGGCCGGGCAGCCGGTGCAGTCGCCCGAGCAGCTCGGCGAGCAGATCGCGAGACTGCTGAGCACCGCGATGCACCGGCAAGGAGCGTCATGATCCCGACCGACGTCCCCCGGCTCGATCAGCCCGGTCCCGACCCGCAGCCGCGCACCGTGCAGTTCCGCGACACCGCAACGTCGCCCGGCCGTTCGGGATTTCTGCGTCGACGGGGATTTCTGGCCGTTACCGGCACCGCAGCCATGGCCCTGGGCATGACCATGCTGGGCTGGATCCCACTGGCTCGTCCGGCCAGGGCCGAGCAGGGCAGCGAGTATCCCGACTGCGGCCGCTACGACAACGGCCCTGGCGGACCGATCTGCCACGGCGCTCCCTACTCCCCGTCGTACTGCGGCTCCGACAAGTGGTTCAAGAACGGCTGCTTCGGAGAATGGGAAGACGGGCTTGACTGCTACCAGCCGACCACGATCTGCCAGGCCGGCGAGGACATGCTGCACGCTTGGCGCTGGGAGGCTGACGGCGTCGTCTACCGGTGCGCGGACGGCCAGATCAACTACGCCGGGGCGCCGAACCTGGAGCAGGTGATCTGTAACGCGTCGCTGCCTCAGCGGGTGGCACAGCCGTCGCCGCGGTCCTGATCGATGAACAAGTTCGGGGCCAGGACTAACCACCACCGGCTGCGGCGCGCGGTATTCGGGCCGGTGCTGGTGACCGGTGTGCTAGCGGTGCTGGCGGTGGCCGCTGCGGTGCCGCCGATCGTAGGTGTGGGCTGGTTGCTGCCTTGGCTGTTGCTCGGGTTGACCGCCGGCTATGCGCTGTCCGGCTCGGCATGAAGCGTCAACTCGGCGCACCTGCTGAGCTCGCCGGTCTGGCGGGATTCGTCACGGGTCTACTTCACCGTTGGCCTGCTCGCCGGGGGGATCACTGTCGCCATGCTGGCGGTGGCGCTCGGCAGCCTGCTGCGGCCGGCGTTACCGCCCGTCGTGCGCGCCCTCCTAGTGGGCGTGGTAGGGCTGTTCGTGCTCGCCGGCGAGTGCGGGCTGCACCGCATCGCGCTACCGCATCGCCGGGCACAGGTGCCATCGGCAGTGATCGGAGCGGGTGGCGACGCGGGGGCGCTGCAGTTCGGCTTCGAGATGGGCTGCGGAGTGCGCACCCATATGCCGAGCAACCTGCCCTACCTGCCGCTGGTGGCGGTGCTGCTGGTGGGCAGCTGGGTGGCGGCGCTGCTGGCGGGTCTGGGGTTCGGTCTCGGCCGCGCGGCAATGGCACTGGGCCGCCACCACAGCCGGGACACAGCCTGGTGGGACCGTCAATGGCAGCGCCACGGACGCCGCCTACGGATCACCCTGGCGGTGGCCGCGGTCGTGGTGGCCATGGCAATCCTGCTTGCCTGACCACCACGGACGGACGCCGCACAGTATGCTCTCGGGCCGTGGCGGACTCCGACAATGACCTTGAGACTCGGGTGCGCATCCTTGAGCGGGAAGTCGCTCGGCTCCGCGAGCAGGCCGTCCTCACCAGCTCCGATGCCGCCGCGGCCCGCGTGCTGGCGGCCGGCGCCGATCATGACGTATCAGAGGTCCGCTCCGAGTTGCGCGCCCACACCCAGGCCCTCAACGCCCTGCGCGAGACTCAGCTGGAGCAGGGCCAGGCGATCAACGGCCTGTTGCAGGACGTGGACGGCCTGCAACAGCAGGTGGCCGAGCAGGGCCGGGCGATCGTCAGCCTGGATCAGAAGATGAGCGCGGGGTTCGCCACACTCAACACTGGGATGGCGCAGATCGTCGCGCTGCTGGACGGGCACGCCTGATCAGCGTCATCTCGAAAGTTGGGCCGGACCTGCCGGCTCGATGTCCTCGTCGTGCAGCGGCTCGTCGGGGCGAAGCGCGCGGCGCAGGCGGCGGCCGATGAGCGACTCCAGCCGCGCGGGAGGGATCGCTCCGCCCGGCTTCTTGGCGGTGAGATCACTCGCCGCGAGCACGTGCCCGGCTGGCAGCGCGCGGCGGGCTACCAGCGAACGGCCGAACAGCGCGCGCATCGGCGCCAGCTCGGCCGCCACCTCGTTCTTGTCGACCGGCGCCGCCAAGGCCGCCCCGACGTAGCGGACGCCGTCGACGAGCAGCCGAAGCTCACTGCTGGTCACCGAAGCCGCCACGTCGGGCCCGAACATCTCGCGGGACAGCGTCACGTGCACTTCGATCACCCGCCCGCCGAGCGCGACCGCGGCTAGCGACGGGAAGATCGTCCCGGAGTGGTCGGATAGCCCGGTCGCGCAGCCGTAGCGCTCGCGGATCTCACCGAGGACATTGAGCCCGAGCCGCTCCGGCGTGACCGGGTAGGCCGACGTGCATTGCAGGACCGCCAGCGGTCCGGCGCCGGCCCCGCGCAACCGCTCGACGGCGCCGTCGAGCTCGGCCCAGCCACTCATCCCGCTGGAGAGCAGCACCGGGGCCCCGGTCTGCGCCACCGCGTCCAGCAGTAACGGGTTGGCGACCTCACCGGACGCGACCTTCCAGGCGGCGACGCCGACGCGGCGCAGCAGATCGACCGCTTCGAGCGAGAACGGCGAGCTCAAGAACGCCAGCCCGCGATCCTCGGCGTGGCGCCGCAGCCCCACCCAGGCCTGCGCGGTGAACTCCATCCGCTTCCAGTACGCGTAGCGAGAGCCGTCGGCGTAGCTGAACCTGACCCGCCACGGCTCGTCGGTACGGCTCTCCGCGGCGGCGATGTGCGTCTGGAACTTCACCGCATCGGCACCCGCGCCAGCGATCGCGTCGATGAACGCGTGTGCTGTGCCCAGGCTGCCGTCGTGCGCCTGGCCAACCTCACCGATCACCACGACACGGTGGTCCCAATCGAGTACAGTCACGCTACGCATTCTCCAGCTTCACGAATGGACTAAATCTATGACACGAACGATGACAGTCGAGCAGATCGCCGCGCTCGGTTACAACTATGGCACGCATGCCACCCAGCGGCCCGCGGAGTGCAACCTGTGCGGTGCGCGTGGCCACGCCGTCGAGGTCGCCGCGCGCGACCGCTACGGCTACCCGGCGACCTTCGTGGTATGCCGAGGTTGCGGGCTCGGTTACCTCTGCCCGCGGCTGAGCGCTGAGCAGTATTCCCACTTCTACTCCGACGTTTATCGCCCACTGGTGTCCGCCTACCACGGTCGCCGCATCGACGCCCAGACCGTGCAGCTCGAGCAACGTGGCTACGCCGCCGAGCTCGCCGCGTTCCTGCTCCCGCTGCTGCCGTCTTCGCCACGCACGATCCTCGATGTGGGCGGCTCAACCGGAGTGGTCGCCGGGGAACTGGCCGCGCGCCTGAACGCGCGCGCGACCGTCCTCGACCCGTCCCCGGACGAGCTCGCGGTCGCGCGGGCCGCCGGTATGGAGACGGTCGCCGGGCTCGTCGAGGACTTCGACCCGGGCAAGCGCAAGTGGCAGCTCGTGCTGCTGTGCCAGACGATCGACCACCTCCTCGACGTCCGCGGCACGCTGGCGGCGCTACGCCGGATGACCGCCAACGGCGGCCGCGTGTTCGTCGACATCGTCGACGTCGACGTCCTGCTGCGCCGGACCGCCGGCATCGAGCAGGTGGTCAAGATCGATCACCCCTATTACCTGACGCGACCGACCGCGGTGGCGTACTTCGACCTTGCCGGTTTCGTCATCGTCGCCGAGCGGTTGTCCGAGGACGGGCATCGAGGCTTCGTGCTCGCGCCTGGCCTGTGTGCCGAGCCCGACTGGGCGGCGCTTCAGGTCGGCGCAGCGCAGTTCCTGGCCCGGGTCAGCTGACCCGGGCGGGGGCTGCGGCGTCGAGTTCGATGCGGACGGTGGTGGTCAGGAATTCCACGCCGAGGCTGTCGCGGGCGCGGGTGAGGACCCCGGTGTCGAGGTGGCGGTAGACGTCGCGGACATCGGTGCCGTCCTCGAGCCACAGGTCCAGCCGCAAGACGGGGGTGGCGGTGGTGCCGACCATGCGGGCACGAGCACGGTTGACGCCGGTGACGGTCTCGGCATCGGCGCGCAGCGCGTCGGCGATCGCCGACGCGCTGACCTCGAGCCGACTGTCCGGACTGGGGTCGAGGAGGAGATTGGGGCGGTGTTCGGGCTTGACGGCGCGCGCGGCCCAGAGCAACCCGAGCACGAGCAGGACCAGGCCGGCGGCGATGGCCACGCCGCGGGCGAGGGTCTGCTGGGTGCGCAGGGTGTCCAGGACTAGGGGGTCGAGTACCGGTCGGGCGGCGCGGCCGGCGCCGAGCAGGCTGAAACCGACGACGAGGGCGGCGGCACCGGCGGCCAAGCTCAGCAGCCCGACCAGCCCGACCAGGGTGCGCTGGGCGCCGGCCGCGCGGGCGGTGGCCTTGCGAGCCGCCGTGGCGGCGCGGGCTGTCATAACGCCGCCTCCGCGCAGAAAAGTGCGTCGGCGGTCATAACGCCGCCTCCGCGCAGAAAAGTGCGTCGGCGGTCATGCCGGCCTCTTGGTGTTGCTCACGGCCACCGACACCCGCGGGGTGTGGGCCAGCGGCAGGCCGGACAGCAGGGTGTGCACAGCGTCGGTGATACCGGGCGTGGCAGCGTCAGCGGGTTGCCGGCTGGTGGCCCGCACCGAAATCTTGCGGGGGGTGGCGGTGACCGAGGCGGCGGCGACGTGGTCGAGCTCGCGGACCCGGTGGCCGACCAGCCGGGCCAGCGACCGCGGAGAGGTGGTGACGGTGATCTCCGGCGCGGGGTCGATCAACCGCACCTCGCGACGACCGGCCCGCAGCGCCATTACCAGGAGCAGCAGGCCGACGATGATCAGTCCGGCGGCGATGAGACGGACGGGGGTGGCGGTCCAGGTCCACCCCTGCAGGGTCGCCTGCCAGGCCGGCCAGGGCAGCACGAGCGGGCCACCGGCGGGCCCCGCCCAGGCCCAGATGACCTCCAGCGCAACGAACCCGCCGACCGCCGCCACAGCCAGGCCGAGCAGCGGGGACAGCACACGTAACAGGATCCTCATCAGGCGCCTTCCTGGGCTGGGAGACCGTTAGAGCACACCTGGGCTGGGTTCGGGCAGCAGGGCGGTGACGGTCACGGCGATCGAGCGAACCTGGTAGCCGGTGATCCGCCGCACCTCGTCGCCGATCCTGCTGCGCAGTTGGTCCACGGTGGAGCGCACCGGGCCGGGGTAGCGCAGCGCCAGCTCCACGCGCAGGTCCACCTGCTGACCGGCGACGATGGCCTTCGCGCTGGCTCCAGCGCTGCCCATGCCGACACCGGCCACGGTGCGCCGGGCGGGCAAGGTGCCTGGTGTCAGGTCAATGGTGTGCTCAGCGATCTTGCGCAGGACGGAGGGGTTGATTCTCAGCCGGCCCCGCTCATCCGGATCGACGGCGGTGGGCGGTGCAGGTGTAGCGGGTGTGGCGCCGGCGGCGGGTTGCGGGTGGGTGGTGGCCCCGGTCATCGGTCCCGACCCTTGCCGCTGAAGACCTGGTTGAGGTCGAGCTCCCCGTCGAGGACCCGGCCGACGATCAGCCCGATCGCGCCGAGCACCAGGGCGAGCAGGAAGCCGCTGAAGCCGCCGATTGCGCCGGCTAAGCCCAGAATGAGCCCGGTAAACAGGCCGATGGTTGTCACGTTCATCGTGGGGACCTTCCGTGCTGCGATGAGAAACCAGAGATCGGTGCCGGGTCGTCAGTGATCACGTCGTTGATGGTCACGTCGATCGCCCTGGACCCGGTGACCGCGGTGATCACCCGGCGCAGTTCGGTGGCCAGCTGCGGCAGTGGAGTGCCGAGGCGGGCGACGACGGACACCTCCACCGGTTCGCCGGACTCCCCGACCCGCACCCCCACCACCCGGCGGCCGGGAAGGTAGCTGGCAATAGTGCCGAACGGGCCGCCGTCCAGGTCAGCCACCGCGGGGTGGGCGCGCACCGCGGCGGCCACGGCATCGGCGAGCTGACCGGAGTCTGGCTGCTCGGACGGATACCGGGAGGGTCGGGTCAGGGAGGTCAAGCTCATGGTCGCGAACTCCTCGAACTACCGTCGCGAGCGCTCACTCCACACGCGCCACCTGGGCGGGCGCCTCGCCGCCGTCGTCGCTCGGGATGTGGATGTCGTTGACCGCGATGTTGACCTCGATGACCTCCAGGCCGGTCATCTGCTCGACGGCGCCGAT
>JBOHFU010000047.1:11014-13704 GCA_050699675.1 Pseudonocardiaceae bacterium | reverse complement strand
AAGCCTTGCGGGAGATTGAGGAGAATCAGTGATGGATGAGTACGACGTGTTCGTGCTGCCAGCGCCGGTCAGAGCAACGGACGGTACCTGCCATGGCCACAGCGCCGACTTATGCCACTCGTTCATCTACGAGACGCGGCGCCTGATGACCGCGGAAAAGTCGCACGAGGTCCTGGTACATGGTGCTAAGCCACCTGGCCTCGGAGGGCGCGCTATGACTACGCCGCCCGCGCCCGTCCTCCCCGACCCGGAGGTGACCCGGTTACAGCGGGTGCTGGAGGACGTGCGGTTCTCGCTGGAGCGGGGCTACTGGCAGGCCGCGCTGGCAGCGACCCGCGCCGCCTTGGCCCGTGACGAGGCGACGAAGCGATGAGGTGTGCCGCACACGATCACCGTGAACGAGCCGAATGGTCCTACGACTCGGCGCTGAGTCCGCGAAAGACTCGGACCTATCCGTGTTCCGAGGTCAACCGGTGAGTCACCTTCGACAGCGACTGGTGGGAGGAGTTCACCGGGCACTGGGAGGGCATCCACCGTCTGCGCCGGCAGCGTGACAGCAGTGTTGCGTTGGCCGAGTGCGGGCAGACGCAGCCGTGGCGGGCTGAGTAGGTCGGGCTTTGGCGCCATCGCGCACGAGGTGCGGGTACTGCTCACCGTCGTGGTGGTCGATCGGATAGTTTGATCACAGCGCCCTCGTTGTTGGCGAGCAGCCCATCTCGACAGCATTGAGGAGCCTGGAGCAGCAGCGAGAGCGTTCCTCCTGGTCAGCCCGGTGCATCCCCCCGCTGGCACAGGTGGCGGAGTACGGGCGGACGAGCTGGCCTGTAAGCCGGATACAGCCTGTACGGATCGTTCCTGCGATCGATGAGCACGTTTCCCCAGTTCGGCTCACCACGGTTGCCCGGTGGTTTTCCCCCGGCGGCGGTGACTGCGGGCACGCGGGGCCGTGCCGGGCAAGCCCGGCAGATGTCGATGGCCACCGCTACCGCCGCCGCCGCTGGGGGGTCACCGAGCTGGTCGCGACCATGACCCTCGTGGCAACGGCCCGCTCCGGCGGACAGGGGTGCGCCGCGTAGCCTGTCGCGCTACCTCCTTGCCGAGGTTCCCGCCCCGGGGTAGCTCCCCGGGGCATCGGCAGGGTGTCCCGGCATGGAGAGGGTTTTCGTGGACGTTGAGGACGCGCGGACGATCGGCCGGCGGCTGCGGCAGATCCGGAAGTCTCGGAAGAAGTCACTGGTGGTGATTGCGGGGCTGGCTGGGATGAGTAAGTCGCAGCTCGACCGGATCGAGCGCGGAGAAGTCGCGCTGGACAAACTCTCGGAGATCGTCGCGCTGGCCAACGCGCTGCAAATCGCCCCGAGCGAGCTGATGAGGCTGCCGGTGCCGGCACCGGCTAATGGAGACACTGACTCTGCGGTGGAGGCGGTGCGCAGCGCGGTGACGGCGGCCAGTCGTGACCGGCCTGGTGGGCTGGTGCTTCCGGTCGCGGTGCTCAGGGACCGGGTGTCGGCGACGCTGAACGCGCACTATGGCTGTCAGCCGGGAGGCGAGGTCGGCACCACCTTGCCGGGGCTGATTCGTGACCTGCATACCAGTATCGTGGCCGGTCGGGATGTCGCTGAGCTGCTTGATCTGGCGGTGCTGCTGCACGCGGGAGCCACCGTCGGGTGGTTGCGGGTCGCGGGTGCTGGGCTGGACCTGCGGTCGGAGGCGTCCCTGCTGGCCTTGCGGGCAGCGCAGGACCGTGACACCCCGACTGCGCTGGGTCTGGCCACGTGGGGTGGTGTGTACGTGATGGTCACCAAGGGGGAATTCGACTTAGCGCAGGCCGAGCTGGACGCGGTGACCGTGCCGACGAATACCCCGGAGTCGATACAGCTCGCCGGGACGCTGGCGCTGTGCCGGTCTTACGTGGCCTCAGCTGATTCCCGGCCCGGTGACATGGACGCACCGTTGGGGCTGGCCGCAGAGTTGGCCGAACGCATCGGGGGAGGGAGCAACGCCTACTCGCTGGGGTTCGGTCTCCATGCGGTCGGGCAGTGGCACATGGCTGCGGCGAGGGAGGCTGGTGATCACGAGCGGGTCGTGAGCATCGCTGAGGCCCTGCGACCAGACGTGCATTTCGACCGGTCGCGTGAGGCCGATTACTGGGTCGACTACGGCGGCGCGCTGTCGCGGTTGCGGGGGCGTAGCGATGACGCGGTGCTGGCGTTTCGCCGCGCCGAGGTGATCTCGCTGCATCACGTACACCGGAACCCGTTGGTTCGCGAGGCGCTCGCCGGGTTGCTCGCGCGGTCGCGCCGGGACTCCCCGGCCGGGCGGGAGCTGCGGAGGATGGCCTACCGGGCTGGTCTGCCGGTGTAGCCCAATCGGGGGTAGCGTCCGCGTTGGCGGACGCCCGCTTTTGCCGATCGTTCACGGTCGTCATCATGATCGACGTACCCGAACAGCGCTACCGGCCCGGTGAGCGGGACCGGTTGATAGCGCTATGCCGCCGTACTGACGACGACAAGCGCTGCACGCTGTTGGTGGTCAGCGAAGCCGACGGCTCATGGTCGTTTTACGGCCTGGGCGCACTCGCTGGGGTGAAGCTGGGCAAGGCCGACACGGTCGCTCTGGCCGACTCGATCCTCAGGCGTACCCGGTGAGCTGGTATCTGCGGTCATTCGATCAGGTCTGCCCTAAATGCG
>JBOHFU010000047.1:0-10914 GCA_050699675.1 Pseudonocardiaceae bacterium | reverse complement strand
CACCGCTGAGGCCGGGCCTCCGGCGTGGTGTCCGACTGACCCGACCGGGGCTGAGTCCGATAAGCCGGACCCAGTTGATGTCGTCAGGCCGGGAGCTCGGGTGGGGAGGTGTGGTCGGTGGCGCCGGTATTCAAGGCGTAGGACACCAATTCCCGGAGGGCCCTCGCGGTCGACGCCGGGTCGCGGGCATCACAGGTCGTCAGCGGTACGTCCGGGCCCAGCGCGAGCGCTTCGCGCACCTCGTCGAGTTCGTGGACGAGCTCACCGTTGAACATGTTGACGGCCACGATGAACGGGACATCGGAGCCGTTCTCGAAGTAGCTGATCGTCGCGAAGGCATCCGCTATCCGCCGGGCGTCCACCAGTACCACAGCACCGAGCACGCCGCCAAACCCGGACTGCGGCGGCTCGGACGTGCCGAACAGATACAGCACCAAGCCCGGATGCAGGGTGATCTGACCGAAGTCCGTACCCGCCTCGGCGCTGATTGGATCGGTATCTGAGACCGAGCCCACGAAGGTGGTCTTGCCTACCCCGCGGCCACCACCGACGACGATCATCGCGGGTGGTCTCCCAGCCACAGGGGAGCTTCTCTCGGCCTCGCTTCGCGGGTCGGCACCGGGTGTTCCAGCTGTACCGAACCGGCCTTGTGACTTCCCAAAGAAGTCACGTAGCTCGTCAAAGATCGGCGTGCCGGCCACGCTGTGCCCCCCAATCCCCCGGCTGGCTTGATCGGCTCCGCCCACCGGTGGCCGGCGGCCGCCTCCGGTCCGTTGGCTCAGGCACTCTGGCGGGAGGCCACCGACGCGAGATACTTCTCCGCCTTGTCCGGGTCGAGGAACCAATGCTGGAAATCGGATGGATCGGCGAAGCCGTTGACAAATCGATTGGCGATCTCCGGGTAAGAACCTGCGGACCCGAGGAGGTTCATCACGTGCCCGGGAGGCGGCGCCAGCATTGCGTTCGTCCATATGGTCGTGTGCTGGGCGTCGGACCAGTACCGGTCGAAGGTCCGCTGCATCCACGCCTCGTCGAACGGCTCGGTGCCGCGCTCCACGATGCTGGCCAGGTACGAGGCGGCGCACTTGCTCGCGCTGTTAGAGCCTTGCCCGGTGATCGGATCGTTGGCTACCACGACATCGGCCATACCCAGTACCCGTCCACCGGAAGGTAGTTCACCTACCGGTTGTCGCACCACCGGCGGGTAACCGCCGGCCAGCGTCGCCCTGCCATCGGTCGACTCGACGCTGGTACACCGCTCGTGCTCCCACGGCACGTAACGGCGCATGAGGTCGAGCGTGCGCCGGAGGTGATCGGCCGGACCCGGACGATCATCCCAACAGTCCAGCGGACCACCAGGGACTCCCTCGAAGAACAGAATGTCACAGGGACCGCTGACGGTGAAGCACGGCATGATGAACAGCTCGCCCACCCCGGGAACGGCATTGAAGCGCACCGCGTGCATGGTGGGGTGCTCCGGTCGCGGTGTCATACCGTGCACATATGCCACGGACAGTACACGTTGCGTGCTGGTGTAGGGAGAACGGTCTGGGTCCCGGTCGAACAACTGAACGAGCTCGCCCTTACCGGCGGCGATGACGACGAGGTCGTACAACATGGTCAGCGAATCGACATCGGAGGTCGTGACGCCATGGTAGACGACCTTGCCGCCCCGATCCTCGAATAGCTCCAGCCACCCAGCCATCTTTACCCGCTGGTCCACCGACTGCGCGTAGTCGTCGAGCCTGCCGAGCCAGTCCAGAGCACGCCCGCTATCCGGACCGGCTATGGAAAAGCCGATTCCCTTGATTTTCGGGGTTTGCCGTTCCCACGTGTTAAGCCCATAGTCGCGCTCGTGCTGCAGGGCTGGACCGAACATGCATTGTGTGGACATGACCCGCCCACTGCGGATCTCATCAGGTGTACGGGCCGACATGATGGTGACGTCGTAGTCGTGGCTGAGCAAGCTCAGACCCAGCTGCAAGCCAGCCTGGCCGGCACCGACAATCAACACTTTCCGCATCCTGTCAGCCCTCCTCTTGCTGCCCCCTCAGTGATTCGCCTACGGCATAGCGGGGCACGATGTCCTCAGGTCACACCGCTGCCGTAGGAAGCGGTGCGGTTCATGGTGTAGGACACCAATTCCTGCAGCGCCTTCGAGGTCGATCCCGGGTCCCGGGCATCACAGCTGGTCAGCAGCACGTCCGGACCAATCGCGAGCGCTTCGCGCACCTCGTCGAACTCGTAGGCGAGCTCGCCGTCGAACATGTTGACGGCCACGATGAACGGGATATCGGAGTCATTCTCGAAGTAGTTGATAGCCGCGAAGGAGTCCTGGATGCGTCGTGTGTCCACCAGTACAACAGCACCGAGCGCTCCACGACATAGGTCGTCCCAAAGAAACCAGAACCGGGGCTGACCTGGCGTGCCGAACAGGTACAGCACGAGGTCCGGATGCAGCGTGATACGCCCGAAGTCCATTGCCACCGTGGTGGTGGTCTTACCGCTGTCGGGGAGCGGATCGACGCTCTCGCCAGCCACTGTCATCCAGGCTTCGGTGTTGATCGGCTCGACCTCGGACACGGAACCAACCAGGGTGGTCTTACCCACCCCGAAACCACCGGCGACCACGATCTTCGCTGAGATGGTCAACGAAGGGGTGTCAGACGAGTAGTCTCTTGAGTCCATCGAGGATCCTCTCCAGGATGATCCGGTCGTACTGGTACGCGAAGCCAGTGGGGTGGATTACCACCTTTTCCTGAGCTGCCAGGTCGCTGAGCAGCACGCGGATCACCCCCAGCGGGATGGTCAGATGAGCGGAAAGCTCCGCGATGGAGATCGTCTTCCGGGCGAGCTCGTAGAGCGCCCGCGACTCCGGCATCAGCGTCGCGCTGAACTGCGGCTCGTGGTGCGGAACCGAGATCAGTGTCTCCACCAAGAGGTGATGCCGCGGTCTTGTGCGGCCACCGGTGAGCGCATAAAGTCGAATCCTCTTGCTGCGCATCACAATGTTGTCCACCGTACCCCTCCTCCGGTGGGTCAGCCGGCTCGCCGAGCGGTGACCGCACGACGCAGCTCGGCTCGGATCTCCGGCGTCAATGCATGCCCGGTCTTGTCCACGAACTGTGTCATCTCGTAAGCGACAACTTTCATGTCGCAGCCTGCAGAGGTCAGCACAGCCAGTCCGGCATTGTCACCAATCCCCATGAAGAGGAAGTACCCGCCCGAATTCCTAATCATGATCAGCTCGCAGCCGCCTTTACCGAACAACGCCGAACTGCTACGAGCCAGGCCCAGCAAACCACTGGAGATTGCCGCGAGTTGTTCGGCGTCATCGCTGCTTACCGACTCGGAGGCGGTCAGCGGGAATCCGTCAGAGGACAGGATCATGGCATGGGTCACGCCATGCACACGTTCGACGAACCCGTTAACCAGCCAGCCAAAGTCCACCGGGTTGTTGATGGCATTGTCAGTGGTCATTCGCGCGATCCTTCTGCACCGCGACGAGCAGCCTGCTCGCCGTCGGAGAAGTCGCCGAGATCAGTCATCAACTGCTCCCGTCCTTGGCTGGCGTCGGAGTCGGGATCATCCGGGTTAGACACGGTTGAGGCAAAGACAGCGAACTCGCGCATGCTCTGGGGGACGCGCCGGGGTAAGCCGTGTCGTGTCGTCCTCGCGGCCGGGGGTGTCTTTTCCTGCTCACCCCATTCGGAGGACGTCGAAGGGGAGGACGGCGGGCTCGCCTGGACCTCGACCGGCGCCGGTCGAGGTCTGGGGATCTTCATCGTCGGCGTGTCTGCGAACCATGACGTGGCCGGGGTTTCGCACACCAATTCCGCAGGCAACAGCACGGTGGCCGTGGTGCCGCGGGTGGCCCCCTGCTCCAACCTGACGCGGATACCATGCTTGCCGGCCAAGCGGCGAACGACGGCAAGACCCATGTGCTCAATGGATCCGCTGTCCAGCCTCGGAGCGGCGGCGAGCCGGGCGTTGAGCACTTCCAGCCGATGCGCCGGAAGACCGATTCCGGCGTCCTCGATGCGCAGCAGCACGCCGCCCTGCTCGGTGAGGTGCGCGCCCACCGTGACCCTGGACGTCGGTGGTGAGTGCGACGCGGCGTTGTCCAACAGCTCGGCAAGCAGCCGGCTGAGGTCATCGGCGGCGAAGTCCACCACAGCCAGTGCTGCCACGCGCCCGATATCGATCCGGGGGTACTGCTTGATGGAGGACATCGCCGCTCGGATCACGTCGACAAGGGGCGAGGCCACCATGGCCGCACTACCGGCGTCATGCCCGGCGAGCACCCGCAGATTCTCGGCGTTGCGACGCAGCCGGGCGGCGAGGTGGTCCAGCTGGTAGAGCCGCGCCAGCGCGTCCGGATCGCCCTCGTTCGCCTCCATGTCCTCCAGCTGGGCAAGCAGGGAGTCCACCAAGTTGAGATCGCGCAGCGCGACGCCGCCACACAATCCGGCCAGCACGTCGGGCGACCCGGCTTCCGGGTTTACCTGTAGAGCGGCCTCTCGCGAGGCTACCGATCCTGGCGCAGTGCCCTGCGGTGTCAACAGCTGCGCGGCCGCCAACCGTGCCTTGTTCACCAGCGCCCGTGCACCCTCGGTGCGGTACTGCTCCACAACCCATCGGACACCGCGCTCGAATCGGACTCGTAAATGATCATCTGGCCTCCACACGGTTGCGTAAGGTACTCGCTCGAACGTGATACACACAAGGGTCGCGTTGTTGCTGGCAGTGATTGCACTGCGACCCACCGGCGCAGTCCGTGCGGCCTGCAGGGCCGAACGGGGCGAGGTCGTTCGGATGTCACCACGAGCGCAAGATTCTCCATGAAACTACTGGTGACATGGGTCAACACGCGGCAGGCTAGCCGGTGACGGCTCTGGGCGAACGGTAGCTGAGGTCCGGACGGGCGCCGCTCAGTGCGCCGAAAGGGGAAGTTGTCATCAATGTGTAGTTCACTAACAGGTGTCATACTTAAGCGTGAACAACCCAGAAAGCGGTCTCCCTGGTGCCAACGATACCCGCACATCCGAGACACCTGTGACTGTCCGTGACTGGCCCCGAAAGCGCGCCTCCACCGCGTTCTGAGTGCAGAGTGCGCCCCGGCGCAGGCGCGGGGCGGGCGAGCTGGCCGGTAAGCCCGATAGAGGGGACCTGTCAAGTCGATGTATCTACGTGGGCACTCCGCGTCTCCATCTGTACGTGGCGCCGCGCAAGATCCGGCCAGACAGGTGTCGACTCCGCGCCACTACTGCAGGAGAAGTGTCGGTGTCGGACCGGGGAGATCACATGGCGGCTGGTTATGAGCGCGCAGCGGGGAGCTGATCCCAGCGGCGTGTCACTCGTCAGCATCAGTACTTCCTCCGGCGCTGATGGTGTGGCGGCAGGCCACAACGCGGGGGTGGTAACGGCGGAGGACATCGACTGGCTCGTGGCCCACCTACGGGTGGTGGTCGCGGCCAGCCCCGCCGTCTGGGCAGGCCGCGGCATGACGCTGTTACAGCTCACCGCGCTGCACCTCATCAGCGCGCTGGCACCGGTCACCCTCACCGACCTGGCCCAGGCCCTGGGTACCAGACCGCCGGCCACCTCCGCGATGATCGATCGGCTGACCCACGCCGGACTGGTCTGCCGCACGCCGGACCCGCAGAACCGTCGACGCGTCCAGCTGACCCTCACCGCCGCCGCCGAACCGATAGTCGGCGATACCGACCTGGACACCGCCAGGCGCCTGCAGGCAGTGCTCAACAGCATGAGCCCGCAGACCCGTCGCCACCTGATCGACATACTCATCGACACCATACGACGGTCCGCCGAGTAGCCCATGACCGCTCGCAGACGGCGCGCCGCCGGCCCAATCACCGTTGGGAACGAGGAGCGCGTGGTCAGGCCTTTATCTCTCCCCGTCCGTCCAGTCCCCTCCGGTCAGCCGAATAGCTACAGTCCGGTCGTCGTTGCTGTGGTGTTTGGCGGGGAAGCTGGCCAGGGTAGGTTTTGCCGGTGCCGGTAGCTGTCACCTTCGATGACGAGTTGGAAGGCGCGGGCTGGAGATGGTCGATGGCGGATTGGGCCAGCAGTGGGGTCGGCTGGCCATTATGGTCACCATCTCCGTTGGCTCTTAAGAACCGCGCGGGCCAAGACAACCAGGTCGACCTGCCGCGGCGGGTGATGAGGGGTGGCTTAGGGGGTCTCCGCGCGGTGTTCAGTGCCGCCCGAAGGATCTTGTTGGCGACCTTGGCCGTCTCGAGTATGAGGGGGAGCGGATCGCGGTCTGAGTAGAACGCACCGGTGGGCGTCCGTCTGGTCCGCAACGTGGCAAGGAGCGTGCGGCCGTCGAGGCGGCGGCGGCGCGCCGCGACGAGCACCGACCGCGGAAAGGCGGTCTCGTGAATCCAGATCGCCTCCCGGCTGGGTCGCCTCGGTGGCGCTGGCAGCTTGAGTGCGTCGCGATAGGCCAGGTCCACGAGGTTCACCCCGGCGGCGGCGGCGAGTGCGGTCTGCAGGTTCGGTCGGCCCACGGTCGGTTCGGTGATGATCATCCGCCCATCTCGAGTGCTGCGCCGAACCTCCAGGGAGCCGAAGCCGACGTGGCCGGCGGTGTCGAGCAGCCGCCGGGTCAGCTGGTGCAACTCCGCGTCCTGGTGGGTGACGGCGAGGGCAGTACTGCCCGTGTCGACGCGCCACTGGGTGATCTTTCGCCCGACTTGCGCGGCTAACTCTTCCCCGTTGCGGTTGCGGTAGGTCAGACAGAAGTAGACGTCGCTGTCTCGGCCCGGAATCCACTCCTGAACGACGAAGCGGTCAGCGGCATCGAACGGAGCGAACGGAAGCCGTTCAAAATCGTCGGCGGTGTCGAATCGGTAGGCCGTGCCCCACCTACTGAAGTCCTGCCATTGTGGTGTCCGCTCGACCGGCTTGAACACCACAGGAAAGGCCATCTCGCGCAGGGCTGCGCGCAACTGGCCAGGGCTGTCGACGATCGCGGTGTGGGGTACCGGGAAGTCGTTGGCCAGGGCCCACTCATGGAACACCGACTTGTCCAGCAATCGATCAACGGTCGGCAGGTCGGGCAGCACGAAATCGAACTGCGTGGCCAGTTCACCAGCGTGCTCGGCCACGATACGCACCACAATGTCGTCAGCGGGCAGCAGCACCATCGGGCCGTACCGCGCGTGCGCCGCCCGCAGCGTCGCCAACCATGCTTCCGTGGTTGGTGCGCTGACCTGCAGGACGCTGTGCCATAGCTTTGAGCGGCAGGTTGGCGCCGTCGGGGTGAGGGCGGCGCCCACGATGGGAACTCCCGCGTCGCGCAGGCCCCGAGCGATAGCCAGCCCAATGGCGGTCCCGGCACCTGCGATCAGCACCGGCGGCAGCAACGCGTTCAGATACCCTGGGGCGCCTCGGTCGACATCAGTATCCTTCTCACTGAGCAATCGGTATCCCCCCCATACGCAGCACAGCCGCTGTAGCCTCCCCTAGCCTTGACTCTAGCCCCGCTGATCCACGAAGCTCTGAGTAAATCTTCAACTGCAGGTGTTGGTTTTTGTATGGTCGTGGTTTCCTGCGGTCGTGCTCCGGGTCCTGGTTGTGGGGTCGGGGTGCGGAGTTGGATGCGCAGCCAGGTTCGGCGTTGGCCGTGGGTAATGCGGTGTGCAGCAGCCGGTAGCGCAGGTCTTGGGTTCGGCCCGGGCGAGATCGGGGTGTGCTCCCCTTGGACGTCGGCCTGTCCGGCGGGATCGCGCCCGCGGGGCCTCGCTACCGTTAGTACTCATGGACGAAGGCAAGTCGGCGCACCCTTGCCTTGGCCCCACCCCCGACACTGCGGTAAGGCGTCTCAGTGCCGAGGGCAACCGAGCTCCCAAAGCCGATAGCCCAGCCGAGGCGGGCGGCCTCAGCGAGTCGCTCACCGACGATTCTCCCGACTACGCGCTCTCGGGCACCGCACGGGGCTCGGTCACGGTGGCGGCCTGGACCCTGATCAGCCGGATCACCGGGCTACTGCGTGTGGTGGTCATCGGGGCGGTGCTGGGGCCGACCTTCTTCGCCAACGCATTCCTGTCCGCGAACTCGGTGCCCAACCTCACCTACACCGCGCTGGCCGGGCCGGTCCTGGCGCTGGTGCTGGTGCCGGCACTGGTCCATTCGCTGGCCGAGCGGGGATTGGCCGCATCCGGTCAACTGCTCAGCAGGGTCACCGGCTACCTGCTGTTCTGGGCGTCCGTTACCGCCGGCGCGGTGTTGCTAGCGTCTCCGCTAGTGGCGCTGGCGGTGACCGCCGGTATTCCGGATGACGCCACGCGCTGGCGCGCCTGGCAGCTGACCATCGTGATCGTGGTGTTCGTGGCGCCGCAGGTGATCTGCTACACGCTGGCGGCGGTCGGCGCCGCGGTGCAGCAGGCCAGGGGTCGGTTCGCGCTGGCCTCCGCCGCACCCGCGCTGGAGAATCTCGGCCTGATCGCCACTATGGTCGTGTTCGCGCTCTGGCACGGGACCGGTATGGAGGTGCTGGACGTCTCGCTCGGCATGCTGCTCGTGCTCGGGGTGGGCTCCACATTGTCCGTCGCGGCGCACGCGGTGGCACAGCTCATCGGGGCCTACCGGCTCGGGCTGCCGGTCCGGGTGCGCAGCGGTTGGCGGACAGATCCGGACGCGCGCGAGGTCACCCACCGGCTGCGCCGTTCGTTGATCGTGACAGCGTTCCCCGCGCTTTCCATGTTCTTCATGCTGGCCGTCGCGGCTACGGTGCCCGGCGGGGTGTTCGTGTTCCAGGCCGCCCTGTCGATGTACTTCCTGATCGCCGCGCTCGGCGCCAGGGCCGTATCCGTGGCGACGCTGCCCGGTATGAGCGCCGCCGCGAAAGACGGCGATGTCGGCCGTTTCGGCGCGGCCTGGCGGCAGGCGCTGACCTACTCGGTGATCGCCAGCCTGCCTGCGCTGTGCCTGCTGCTTGCGTTCGCCGAGCCGGTGGCGTCCGCGCTGGCCAACGGCGAGCTGCACGAGCCGAACATCGTGCGGTGGCTGACCGCCTGCGTGGCGGTGTTCGCAGTCGCGCAGCTCGCCCACGCGTTGTACGAGGTATCTCGGCAGGCGCTGTTCGCCCGGTTGGACACCAGCGGGCCGCGGCGGACCAGCACCGTGGTGATGACGACACGAACGGTGGTTGCGCTGAGCATCCTGCTCTTGCCGGCGGACGGCTACCGGCTGGTTGGGCTGTGCTGTGCAGTGCTGCTGGCCGACCTGGTGGCGGCCCTGATGGCGCTATTCATGGTGCGTGCTGCGATCCGGCCGGAGCGGCTGCTCGACCTGCGCAGGCTGGCCATCGTCGGGGCGGCCACGGTAGCCATGCTGCCGGCGTCCGCGTTCGGTTTCTGGCTGGTTCAGCACCAGGTGCACGACCGGCTGCCACAGCTCGCGGTCGGCTTCGTGATGGGCGTGGTGGCACTGGCCTGCTTCGGGCTGGTGTTGGCACTGCTGACCGGTCAGCGGCCAACCGTGATCGCTAAGGTGCGCACCCGGTTAAGGGCCTGACGCCGGCGGCTACGTCCACATCGTGAGGCTGAGAACCGTCACGATCCGGACACCCCTGCGATCAGCGTTCTCCAACTCCGCGCCGCGAGGTTGGCCGACCCGCCCGAGTACGCCTCCTTCGAGTTCTCCGGCCACCACGGCGCCCGCTCATCTTTCGCCTCGTTCCAGATCTACAGCGGGGTGACGTACGCCCCGGAGATACCCCCGTCGACTAGGAATGTCGACGCGGTGATGAACGATGCGTCGTCGCTGGCCAGGAATGCCACCGCGGCGGCAATCTCCGCCGGCTCCGCGAAGCGCCCCATGGGCACGTGGATCAGCCGGCGCCGGGCCTGCTCAGGGTCGGCGGCGAACAGGTCGCGCAGCAGCGGGGTGTTCACCGGTCCTGGGCACAATGCGTTGACTCGGATGCCCTCGCGGGCGAACTGCACGCCAAGCTCGCGCGACATCGCCACCACCCCGCCCTTCGATGCGGTATAGGAGATCTGCGAGGTGGCCGCGCCGAGCACGGCGACGAACGACGCGGTGTTGATGATCGATCCCTTGCCCTGGCGCCGCATGTAGGGGATGGCCGCCTTGCAACACAGGTACACCGACGTGAGGTTCACCTCCTGCACGCGGCGCCACGTGTCCAGGCCCGTGACCAGGATGGAGCCATCCTCGGGCGGCGAGATGCCGGCGTTGTTAAAGGCCACGTCGACGGCGCCGTAGCGCTCGTGCGTCGCGGCGAACAGGTTCTCGACATCGGCCTCGTCGGTGACGTCGGCGGGCAGGAACAGACCACCGACCTCGTCGGCCGCTGCCTTGCCCGCGACGGCGTCGATGTCGGCGACCACCACGGACGCACCGTCAGCGGACAGCCGGCGCGCGCTGGCCAGCCCGATCCCACTCCCACCACCGGTGACCACCGCCACCCGGCCCTGCAGGCGGGCGATTGTCTCAGAGCCGTTCGAAACCACGAAACCTCTCCCAGTCGGTCACCGCCGCGTCGAACGCGGCCAACTCCACGAGCGCAGCGTTGAGGTAATGCTCCACCACAGCTTCACCGAATGCGGCCCGGGCGAGCTCGCTGGCCGCGAACAGCTGCGCGGCCTCGCGCAGCGTGCGCGGGATGTGCGGCCGGTCGGACTCGTAGGCGTTGCCCGCGAAAGGTGGCTCGAGCGGCAACTGCCGGTCGATGCCGTCCAGTCCGGCTGCGATCGATGCCGCCACGGCGAGGTAGGGGTTGACATCTGCGCCCGGCACCCGGTTCTCCACCCGTAGCGACTCACCGTGCCCGACAACGCGCAGCGCGCAGGTCCGGTTGTCCAGTCCCCAGGCAACGGCGGTCGGGGCGAAGCTGCCTGGCACGTACCGTTTGTAGGAGTTGAT
>JBOHFU010000046.1:9641-13720 GCA_050699675.1 Pseudonocardiaceae bacterium | reverse complement strand
GGTGAACACCAGCAGGACGTCGCCCTCCTGGAGCCGGGTGGTGGGCTGCGGGGCGGCGGTGGCGCCGTCGCGGACCACCAGGCCGAGCGTCGACCCCGCCGGCAGCCGCAGCTCGGATACGTACACACCGTGCAGCTTCGACCCGGGCGCGATGTGAACCTGCAGGAGGTCAGTGCCGAGCTGGTACAGCGACGAGGTACCCACGTCCATCGCCAGGGCCGTCGCCGCGGGTTGGAGCTCGGCGGTGCCAGGGAGCAGCCGCGACGGCAGGAACCGCGCGAGCTGTTCCGACGAGGACACCGCGAGCGGTCCGATGACCGCCAGCACCAGCACGTAGCCCGCGGTGAACGACCCGATCCGCGGGTCAAGACCCGCGGCCAGCGCGAGCGAGGCGAGGATCAGCGAGAACTCCCCGCGGGTAAGCACGGTGAGGCCGATGTTCGCGGCGCCGACCCGGCCATAGCCGTGCAGCCGCGCCGCGATCGCCCCCGCGGTGAGCGCAAGCACGATGGTCGCCAGGACGGCGATCCCGACCTGGGGTGCGACGCTCAGCACGTCGCCCGGGTCGATGCTGAGGCCGAAGTTGAAGAAGAAGATCGCACCGAACGCGTCGCGCAGCGGGTGGGTCAGCGTCCGCAGCCGCTGCGCCTTCGCGGTCGCGCCGAGGATGAGCCCGATCATGAACGCGCCGATCGCATCGGATACGCCGAGCTCTTCGGCCACCCCCGCGGTCAGGATCGCCAGCCCCACGAACACCACGATGACGATCTCCTCGTCCTTGGTGTTGATCAGCTTGCCGGCGAGCCGCGCGCCGTAGCGGGCCACGAGCGCGAGAGCGAGCAGGAATGCGAACGCCGTGGCGATGCCCACCGCCGCCTCGACCAGCCCCTCCGCCGCGCCCAGCACCGGTTGCAACAGCGCCAGGTACAGCGCGAGGAAGACGTCCTCGATCACGATGATCCCGAGGATTACCCGTGTCTCCCGGTTCCCCAGCCGGCGCAGCTCGACGAGCAACTTGGTCACGATCGCCGAGGACGAGATGCCGACCACGCCGGCGATCACCAGGGCCTCTCGGGTGCCCCAGCCGAGGGCGAAGCCGAACGCCAGGCCGCCGCCGACGTTGAGTGCGAGGTAGATGCCGGCCGCGGCGGCCAGCCGGGCGCCACCGGAGGTGAGTTGGTCGAGGGAGAACTCCAGACCGAGGTAGAACAACAGGAAGATCAGGCCGAGCCGGGCGACGAGCTCCAGCTCGGCGGGGTCCTCCACCAGTGCGATGCCCGGTGTGTTCGGCCCGAAGATCACCCCGGCGATCATGAACAGCGGGATGGTGGGCAGGCCGATCCGGACGCCCGCTCGGGCGATCAGCCCGCAGACGAGGAACGCCCCGCCGAGGGCGACGAGAGCTTCGGCGATGTGCATGGGGCCCTCCTCTGCGGGGTCGGCGGGCTCGGGCGACGGCGCCGCAGACATCGGTCCCGGCGCGCGCAGCGGTGGCGCGGTTCACGTCAGGTGTCCTTCGGGGCGGAGCGCGTGGGGTCGCGCGGGGAAGTCCTGGCGCGGAGGCCGGGTGTGGGCTCAGCGAGCGGTCGCGGGAGGTGCCCTGCCCTGGACTGTGATGGTGGCGCGGCGGCCGAGTTCGTCGCCCGCAGTGGTCGCGGTTCCGGTAGCTCCGGGTCGCGAGAGGTGCTGGGAGGCGCCGCCGGGATCGGTGGCGAGCGGGAGCCGGACCGAGTGCGCGGGCGAAGCGCTGCCCCGGTGCACGGTGGCGTCGTCGTGCACGGTCGGCGCTGCCGGCCCCTGCCGTGCGGCCGCGGCGGTCTCGGGTTTCGCGGCCTGCGGCCCGGCATTCGTAGCGATCTGCACCGCGGTTGCGCCGACCGCGGGGACGGCAAACAGCGACAGGGCGGCCAGGAAGACAACCAGCAGGAGCGCGGGCAGCGCAGAATGTGTCGGGGCGTGTCGGCGCACGTCTCGACCCCCGTCCGGCTGCTTGACCCTCTCTTGACCCTACCTGCGGGCCGTGCGCGATAGGCTTGCCCGGCATGGCCAGCCCGGAGGTCGCCCGGTTCACGCGCCGCCTCGATGAGCAGGACGACACCGTCCGCGCCCTCAGCGACACCGTGCTCGACATCAAGGAAACCGTCGACCAGCACACCGAGATCCTCGCCGCGATCCAGAAAACGCAGACCACGATGCAGCAGGAGCAGACCACGATGCAGCAGGAGCAGACCACGATGCAGCAGACGCAAACCGCGATGCAGCGCATGCAGGCAGAGCACGGCGAACTACTGGTCGAGATTCTTCGTCGACTCGGCACCGGCACCGCTGGCTGACCAGCGACTCGACCCGCCGTGGTGCGCCCATCACCTCAGACTGTGTGCTTGACCGAGCTGGGCGGCGAGCGTCCCCAAGACTGTCGTGGCCGTGCGGCAGACTGCGCCAGGTGACCTTGCACCTCACCTCCGACACCGCGGACGCGAGGAAGGCGCGTGGTGCCTTCTTCACCCCGCCTCAGTTGTGCCGGTACGTGGCGGATTGGGCGATCCGCTCGGCGTCGGATGAGGTGCTGGAGCCCTCCTGTGGGGAGGCCGCGTTCCTGCTCGCAGCTGGCGAGCGGCTCAACACGCTGGCCGCGCTGGCCGGCGACATGTGGGGCAGCCTGGACAGGATCGAGTTACACGGTATTGAGCTACACCGTGACAGCGCCCGGCAGGCGGAGGCCTTGGTGCGGGCCGCTGGCCATCGAGCGCGGGTGATCGCTGAGGACTTCTTCCTCGTCCCGCCTATCGGCCGCTACGACGCGGTCATCGGCAACCCCCCCTATGTCCGGTACCAGGACTTCGCCGGCGAGGCTCGGGCCCGCAGCCGCGAGGCAGCGCTTCGAGCCGGCGTGCCACTGACCCGGCTTGCTTCCTCGTGGGCTGCGTTCACGGTGCACGGCGCGCTGTTCCTGAAGCCGGGTGGCCGGCTCGGGCTAGTGCTACCAGCGGAGTTGCTGTCGGTGAATTACGCCGCTGAGGTGCGCAGGTTCCTCATGCAGCGGTTCGCGCGGGTCCGCCTGGTGCTGTTCACCGAACGGGTCTTTCCGGGCGTGCAGGAGGAAGTTGTTCTGCTGCTCGCCGACGGCTATGGCGAGGGGCCGGCCGACCACTGCGAACTCCAGCAGCTCCGTGCCGCGGCAGACCTGGCGGAAGCGGCTCCGCTGATCCGGACGTGGAAGCCGGACCCGGTCGAGGGCAAGTGGACATCTTCGCTGCTTTCCACCGCTGCCCTGGAAGCGCACCTGGCCCTGCAACGAAGCGGGTATTTCACCACGCTGCAGTCCTGGGGTGAGACCACCCTGGGCATGGTCACCGGCAACAACAAGTACTTCGCGCTGCCCGCAGACCGCGCCGGTGAGCTGGGCCTGCGCAGCGATGAGCTGCTGCCGGTGTCTCCACCCGGGTCGCGCCATCTGCGCGGTCTGGCCTTCACGGTCGCCGCCCACCAGCAGCTGGCCAGGACCGGGTCATCGACCTTGCTGTTCCGGCCGGCAGGCCAGCCGTCGCCAGCTGCCAGGCGCTACATCCAGGCCGGCGAGCAACTCGGGGTGCACACCGCCTACAAGTGCCGGGTTCGTTCGCCCTGGTGGCGGGTGCCACTCGGGCCACCAGCTGATGTGTTGCTGACCTACATGAACGCCGACAGTCCGCGCCTGTGCGCCAACCATGCTCGGACCCACCACCTCAACTCGGTGCACGGGGTGTACCTGCGGCCTGAGCTGCGGAGGCTGGGAATCGACCTCCTGCCGCTGGGCGCGCTGACCTCGATGACCTTGCTGGGCGCTGAGACGGTGGGCCGCGCCTACGGCGGCGGCATGCTCAAGCTGGAACCGAAGGAGGCTGACCAGCTGCCGGTTCCCGAGCCGGGTGTATTGCAGGAGGCCCAGACCGCGCTGGCCGCGATACGCCCGCAGGTTGCGACTCTGCTGGGCAGACCCAGGGGGCTGGCTGAGGCAGTCAAGCTCGTCGACGACATTCTCCTCGTCGGCGAACTCGGTATCGCTGTCTCGGAGGTGAATTCGCTGCGGGACGCGCACG
>JBOHFU010000046.1:0-9541 GCA_050699675.1 Pseudonocardiaceae bacterium | reverse complement strand
CTCGCAGTCCGGCCGGCTGGCAAAAGCGACCGATGCCTGGGTATCACACGAGCTTCGGCGCGCCGGCTTTGGAGCAGACGAAGTCTGGCCGCGGCTGACAGCACCGAGAATCTTGCCCCGGGAGGTCGACCTCTTCGTCAAGTCATTGCCTGCAGCGATTCGGAGCACCGCTGAGGCCAGTCTCGCACGCAACCGGGCAGTCGCCCCATCGGACGCCCGCATCCTTGGGCGAGCGTACGTCAAACAGGTCGACGTTTTGATTGCGCAGTGGTCGCGCGGGGCGGAATTACTCGTGTCGACGAAGACGATGGTCGCATCGTTCCGCAAGAATCTCGCCAACCGATTTGAAGAGGCATACGGGGACGCCAAGAACCTCAGGGGTCGTTACCCGCTGGCGGCGATGGGCTTCCTGTTCGTCCTGCGTTCGACCGCGCTGGCCGAGCCCGGCACGGTAGAGCGTGCGATAGACATGCTGCGGAAGCTGAGGGCGGAAGCTGATGTCTACGACGGAACCTGTCTTCTCGTCGCGGAGTGGAACGACGTCAATCCGACGGCCGGGGTCCGCATACGTCATGACGCCGTGCCAGATGATCTGAGTGCAGCAAGGTTCCTGGCGACGCTCGTTGATGCCGTACTGCAGCGAACTCCGGTCGAGATGCACGTGGAGGTGCGGCAGCGCCGGGAGCACCGGGACCTACCGCTCGACGAGGGGGACACGCCGTAAGCTCTTAGCCCCCCGAGCTCGACAGCAGCGCTGTGCGGCCGACCTCGGACAGCGCTACTGTCGAGCTCGGGAATCGGAGGGCTGGTCCGAAGATCGGCTAGTAGTCGGGGGCGCGGCCCAGGGCCAGGTAGCCGGTGCCCAAGGCGACCTCGGTGACCCGCAGATCATCGACCAGCTCGGCGAGGTGCCGCCAAGGGCAGTCGAATCCGGTGAAGTCCCGGACGAATGGGGCGTGCACCGCGGCGACCAGCGCGGAGAGTGGGGCCAGCCAGGGGGCCGGCCATTTCCCGCCGGCGGCGCCCACCCAGGCCCCGGGCCGCAGAGCGGCGAGCACGGTGTGCAGCGCGGCCGGGGATTGCAGCACGTCGTGCACGGCGCAGAACAGCGCCGCATCTGCACGCTCAGTGATCACCGCATCCTGCACCGGGGTGGCCAGCAGCTCCACGTTGCGCCAGCCCTGCTCGGTGACGTGGCGGCCGGCCACGGCCAGCATCGCCGGTGCCTCGTCGATCCCGATGATCGTTCCGGTGACGCCGATCTTGCGCTGCAGTGGCTCGAAGCACAGCCCGGTGCCGCAGCCCACGTCGAGCACTACGTCCCCGCGGTGCAGCGGCAGTTGATCCACGAGCAGTTCCCGCCACTCTTGGTAGAGCGCGGTGCGCCGCTCGTAGTCGGTCGCCTGCTCGGCGTAGGCCGCCAGCACGTTTCCCAAGACGGGCATGTGACCGTCCCTTGCCGCTCAGGTCAGCTGTCCTTGCGGTTAGCGGCGTTGGGCCGCCCCGGCCGGCGGGCCTGCTCGGTAACGTGGTGGGTGGCCGTGGTGGCCTGCTGGGCGGCACGGCTGACGGCGGCGAGCCCGGGTTGGCTCAGGGTCAGCAAGGCCTTGGTGAACTCCCGCTGCGCGAACAGCAGCTCGCCGGTGACGTCGAACCAGGTGTCGATCAGTTCGTCTGCGTTGGGCACCATGCTGGGATGTTTGCCGCGGTCACCCATGAACTGTTGCCAGGTCTGTCCCCAGGCGCGGATCGCGGTGTCCATCGCGTCCTGGCCGGCCCGGGCGGCCTGGCTGAAATGATCATGCGTGATGTCCGGCGCGGACTGGGTCGTTGCGGTCATGGCTGTCCCTTCCGAACGGCGGTGTGCATCAGACCGGGGGCGGCAAGCCTCGACCCGGCGGAGTTAGGACCCACGAGCCCGGCAAATCCCTCAAGATCGGGCAGGGACCCTCGCGGCGGGGTCACGATCCCGGTTACCACCCCACTTCGACCGTAGGGGCCAAGTGCCGGGTGGCAAGGCCTCGGCGAGCACACCACCTGAAGGCACCAATGCCGGGCGTGGCTTACCGCCACGCGGAAGGTTACGAGGCGGTGAGCCCAGCGGCGGGATCGCTCGGGCCGGTGATCTCCGTGTCGTCAGAACAGATCGCCTGGCACGCGGCGAGCAGCGTGGCGGTGAACCGGCCCGGGGCGGTGAGGAACACCCCATGATCGCCGTCGATGTCGTAGGTCAGCGCCCCGGGCACCGCGGCGGCTAAATGCCGTTGCCGAGCCGGCGACACCACCCGATCGTGCCGGGTGATAACCACGGCGGTGGGCACGTCGACCTCACCTATCCAGTCGTGGGAACTGAACGCATAGACCGCGGACACCGCGGACACCGCGGACAGCAGTGGGGTGCGGCGCATCTGGCGCAGCGCCCAGGCCCGGTCGGCCCGATCGCCGTCCTGGTCGAGCAGGTGGGCGCCGACGAGGTCGGCCCGTAGCCCATCCATCCCGGGCATCGCCCCCGCCGCGGCCGCCACCGCCGGCGTCATCAGCGCTGGCATCATCAGCGTCAACCAGCGTGCCCACTGCACACCAGCGATGCTGCGGGCAGTCGCGCACAACACCAGCCCGGCGGTCAGCTGCGGATGCCGGCGCCAGCACAGCTGCGCGATCAACCCGCCCATCGAGTAGCCGACCGCGATGAGCCGGTCGATGCCCAGCACCGCGGCCAGCCCGGCGACGTCATCGGCGCACTGCTCCAGCTGGTAGCCCCCCGTGCAGCCCAGCCCCCGCCCATGCCCGCGCTGATCGAGTGCCAGCACCCGGAAGTGCCGGCCCAGCACCGGAAACACCGCCGACCAGTTGAGTTCGGCGGTGAGCGTGACACCGTGCAGAAGCACCAGGGTCGGCGCCCCCGGTGGTCCCGGGCAGTCCCAGACCACGGTGCGCCCCCGCCCGGGCAGCTCCACCACCCGTTCGACCGCCGAGCCCGTAGCATCCATCGACTACCGCCTTCGCAACGGCGCCGACCCCGCCGGCGGCGCTGCCGGAGACCTCGCCCCTGATCATAACCCGTACCCCTGCCGGACCACATATCGTCACGTGTCAGTGGCGTGCTGTTCAACTGAGGCCGCCAGGCGATACGCCGCCACGATCGGAGGGTGGCGGGCAGCTCGTCGAGTCTGAACGACTCAACCGCAGCGTTCAGCGCCCGCCGGTACTGGCGGTCGAACTCCGACCACTCCGCGTCCAGCAGCTCCTCCCGCGCGACCGGACCGCGGCGCGCAGCTGCCCAGTTGGGCCGTTAGGGGGCGGCATGTGCTGGCCCCTGCCCGAGGCCACAGCGCGGCCCCGGGCAGGGTGGAGGGCCGGTGCGACGACTGTGAGGAGGCTCCGTCGCCGGACCGGCCCAGCTCAGGCGGCAACTCATAGCGCCGCAAGATTGTGTTCGACCAACACGACACGCTCGCACGGCCACGCGCGCCCACACACTGCGCACAAGCCGGCGTCGTTGACGTGTGCGTTGAGCACACTCGTCGCGGTGCTACGCAGCAGGTCCAGCATGACCGAAAGTTCAGTCGGAACAGCGATCGCTGATGATCGTCCCTTGGCTGGTCATGGCGAGGCGCCTCCGTTGCTGTGCGTAAGGTGTGGAGCCGTGACCTAAAGACAACCGTGAGTAACAGGTCACGGACCAGAGCACGACAGCCGCGTCACTGATGCACCAGTGCTGCACAAGATGCCCTTAACTGCGGAAACGCTTTCAGCGAGAGGTGACGACATGGCGACTAGACGTCAGGGCCTATCCCAGCGCCGCAAAGCTGTCGGGTTGACTCAAGAGTCACTCGCTCAACGCCTGGGAGTAGAACGCTCCACCGTCGTCCGATGGGAGGCTGGAGACACCGAACCACTCCCGCCGATACGGCCAAACCTGGCCCACGTCCTTCAAGTGTCAGTAGATCAGCTCGCCGAGCTACTCACCGAGTCCGAGAATGCCGATGCGACGCGAGCCCCCTCGGCCGACACCGAGGTGACGATCCCGATGCTGCTGCCGGAGGTTCAGTCAGAGGTGCGGCCGGGCCAGGTCGAGTTGGAGGACCTGATCCCGCAGGTAGCCGAGACCGTCGAGGCGCTGCGCCGGGCGCTGCGATCCGCCGGTGTCGTTCGGGAGGACCTCAATGCGATGCTGCTGGCCAGTGGGTCTTCGCAAGTGCCGCTCGTCGCGCAACTCCTTTCGGCCGAGCTCGGTGGTCCGGTTGCCATCCATGTTGGTCCCCAGCCCGCGAGCGTGGACGTCAGGCCGGACCGGCACCGGGCCAAGGCGCGGAGGTTCAAGCGGTTGGCAGCAGCGGGCCTCCTTGTCCTCGCCGGGGCCGCGGCATCCGCACCGTTCGTGAGTTCCCACCGGGCCCCCATCCCCCCGACCGCCACCGGAACCACCCCGCCCGCGACGCCCGTGGCTGCCATCCCGGTCCCCAACCCCGGCAACAACAACAGCCCCCGCGGCGAAGACTCCACCGGAGCCACCCATACGACACCCGCCGCCGATGGTCCCGCCCCACCAGAGGCGGCCGCGGTGCCCGCACCTCACACCACCCGGGCCACCAGCGACAACCAGAACACCAACAGGTCCAAATACCCTGCTGTCACTCCGCCGGGCATTCCGGCAATCCCGGCTGAGGCCTATGCGTGGTCTCACCCGGCTCCGCTCAGCGCGGGTGATCAGCGCAGGGCACGCCTTCGTCCACAACTTCCAACGCTGCCAGGACGAACTCGGCCTTGACCACCACGGCGCCCACCGAGGCGCGCGGAAACCTCGGCACGTGGTGGTCGAACCGTCGCCCGCCGGGAATCTCCACGTCCTCGAGGTCCACGCACCACCGCAGGGAAAGCCGAACATGCCGGCTTAGCGTCCTGAAACACCCGGCACTACCTGCGCAGCGATTGTGCGCGTCGTGAACTCGACACCACCGACGTGTGCCGTGCGCGGAGATGTCGGTAACGTCGAGTTCACGACACGCGACCAGGCCGACGAGACCCGCCCGGTGCGGGTGCCGGAAACAACAGCCCTCGCTATCTGGATTTGGCGAGCACGCCCCGCAAGGCGTCGTCCACTCCGGCAAGGTTGTTGTTGATCTCCCCAACGATCGATCCGATTGGCTCGGTCCTCTCGGTAACGAGGTGGAGGCCGGCGGTGACTGCGCGGAGCTTGGTGTCGACGCGCCGGAGAACGAGCGCAATACTGATCAGGTAGGCAGCGAGCACCAGCACGGTGAGCACTGCGCCGATGATCGTAATTACAGCAGCTATGGGCATGGTAATTCGCTCCTCACAGGATGCGGGCAACCGCCTTCACATAGCGGGTGAGGCCAGCCCCCACCTGTTTCACGGCGTCGCGGGTGGGTATCAGCGCCTTCACATCGTCGACTGCGATGACGATACCCCCGGCCTGATCGTGAATGGCGTCGACGTGCTTCCCGACGTCGAGGGCGGACCTCGCCAGGCGCTGCAGGAGCACCACCACGACGGGTATGACCACGAGGATGAAGATCGCGTTGCCAATCCACCACAGTGCCATCGTCGCCTCCGTGTCTTACCTTCGCTTTATCGCGGGGTCCTGAGCTACTGCGGGTTGCCAGCCAGTTCCGGAGGCCTGGGCCGGCGTCTGCTGCGAGGTCTGGGCCTGCGCCTGCTGCGAGGTCTGGGCCTGCGCCTGCTGCGAAGGCAGCGACTCGGCCTTCTCCGCGATCGCCGGCAGCGCGCCGGCGATCGCGTTCAGCTTCCGGTTCAGGAGCGCGGCGCCGGCGCCGACCAGAAACACATCCCCTTGGATCGCCCTGATGGTCACCCCACTCACCTGTCCGAGGGTGTTCGCGAGGGAGCGCAGCCGGCGAGTGATCAATATAACGAACAGCGCCAACACGACCACGAGGGCCAAGATCTCGACCACGGTGAGGATCACGAGCAGTCCCGTGCTCATCGCGCCCCCACCCCCAGCAGTTGAGCGTGGCGGCCCGCCTCGTCCGCGACCTCATCCAGGCTGTCTATGACAGCGAGCGCGACCTTGATGTTGGCCGTGTTGCCGCCAACCCCCTGCGCCACGTCCCACAGCCGCTGCACGCTGGTTTCGATGGAGCCGACGAGATAAAGGAGGAGGCTGAGGAGCGCGATCACGGCGACTAGCACGATCGCGCCAAGAACCAGTATTACCTGCCAGAACGTGATCTCCTCGGCGGCGAGAGCTAAGACCATCGTTATCCTCCCAATGCTTGTCGAGCGGCCCGAGCGCCCCGGAGGATGCTCTGGAGCGTGTCGTTCGTGCGGCGCAGCTCCGCGAGCGGCTGTGTGGTCGACCGTGTCGCCTCGAGCTCACGAGTCGCTGCCCGCACGTGCGAGTTGATTCGGGCGGCAAGCACCAGGAGCACGGTTACAACAACCACCACGACGACCACGACCACCAACCCGATGATCAGGCCCGCCCACCAGCCACCGAGCTGCGGCTCCCCAAACTCATTCAATGCTACCTCCCCACCCCTGCAAGGAATGTTCTGGCGCTCGATCCAGGCTCGGAACGCGGCCGTTTAGCTATTGGGTCCGTAATCGGAAGTTTACACTCGATGACGAGCTGAGGGAAGTGGCAGTATGAGAAGTGCGGCACCGCGTGGCATCCGGGGTCTCAGACATCCGAAGGGTTGCGGCACCGTTGAATGTTGATCATGGTGCAGGTGATGGGGCCGGGGTCGCCGGGGATGTGGGGTGGGTTGGTGTTGAGTTGGTCGGTGAGCAGGGCGAGTGCTCGGGTGATCTTGGGGGTGGTGGGTCGGTCGAGGCGCACGGTGATGCTGTGGGGGATGTAGGTGATGGTGCCGCCTAGGTGACTGAACTTGAGCCAAGTTCTCAAGCGGTGATACGGGCCTGAGAGACGTAGTTATCGATGCGGTGATTGATCACCGTAGGGCTTGGCGCAGCGCTAGCGGTGCGGGTGGGTCGTGGGCGGCGAGCAGTGGTCGCAGGAGCCGGTTGTGGAGCTTGGTGTAGAAGATCGCGACTCGCTGGCCCTCTTCGGTGAGGACGTAGGTATTGGATCGGACAGCCGGGTGATCAGGCCCTCGAGTCGGAGTCGGCGTAGGTCATAGCTCATCTGGTTCATCGTGTAGGGCACCCTGAGCAGGGTGCTCACCTGGGCGCAAAGACTCCGGTTGGTGAACCCGGTGATGGTGTGCACGACGGCGCACAGGGCGCCGGCCAGGGCCATGACCCGAGGGGCGCCGAACCGCAGGGCCGGGGCCCTCCGACCATCTTCGAGGGATGGTTGCGCGACCCGCTCAAAGGCTGGGCTCGCAAGGACACAGCCCTGACCGACACGCAAAGCATCGACCATGCGGCGGTTGACGTCACGGGCTTTGACCGATTGAGAGTGACCTCATCACCGGAGCGCAGCAGCTTGGTGCGGTAGCCACCTGACCAGTGCCGTACTTGTAAGTCATGCTAGTGGTCGACTGCGGAGAGGTGCCATGACCCGAGTCTTCATCAGCAATTCAAGCTAGAACAACGAACTCGCTGCTGAAGTGCGGGGCTGGCTGAGGGGCGACGGCCATGACGTTTTCCTCGACGACGATCGACATGACGGTATCGAGGGCGGGGATCCGTGGAAGGAGCGGTTGCATGAGAGGCTGAAGTGGACTGATGCCGTTCTCTGCCTCGTTACCGAGGATTATGTGGTGCTGCTCGGCGTCGCGCACGAGGCGTTTCCCACCGCGTGGCCGCCGCTGGCCCAGGCGATCAGCGCCGCCGGAGCAGCGCCGCGGATGCGGCCGAGCACACCACCACTACCGCTCGCATCCGTGCGTTGCGATGACGCCGCGAGGTGGCCAGCGGGCGAGTGGAGTTTAGTCCCGCTACGGGCGTTCCTTCACGCCAGCATCCACCAGCAGCGTCGCCGACGTCTGTCCTTCACAGCCGTGGCGGCAGCCTCGTTGTCACCTTCACCATTACCACCATCGCCGTCATCCAACGCCAGATCGCCGAAGATCAGAAAAAGTTTGGCCACCGTCCGCGGATTGGTTGTGCAGGCCGAAACCCGACGTGGCAGCGACCTCCGTCTGGCGCCGCAGCTTGGCCTTGCCGCACACCGGGTCCTGCCCACCGTGCAGACCGGCACACTGCAGAACCGGGGCGAGTGGACCTACACAGCGTTCCTGCTGGTCAGCGGTGGCGGAAGCGGAGGGATTCGAACCCCCGGGTGGTTGCCCACCGCTCGCTTTCAAGGCGAGTGCATTAGACCGCTCTGCCACGCTTCCGATCGTGCACGCTAGCGGGTGGTCGACCAGACCACTCAAGAGGCTTGAAGCTCTACCCGCTGCTCGGCCACGTCGGCCAGCTCACTGTGCGGCACAGCCCCGCGCCATACCCGGTAGTCGACCTCCGCGAGGCCGAACTCAGCTGCCCGCGAACCGTTCTCCCCGATGTAGTGGATCACGGCGTACTCCGGACCGGACTCCACCAGTTCCACCGGCATGCCCCTCCACCCACCGCGCCAGCGGACCAGGTCCAGGGAGTCGAGCTCGCTGATCATCACCGACAGTGTGTAGGCACCAGCGTGTTCGGTGAACTCCTTCGGTGGGCGCTTGCCGGGCAGCGGGTGCAGGGTCACCTCGCCCGGGCGAGGGCCGAAGTCGGCGTCGAAGTCCCCACCGCGGTAATGCACCACCAGGCCGCGGCGCACGCTAGGCCGCAGCGGTACCGGCGGCCGGTTCCAACCCCCCGGCCCCAGCAGCGGCCGCGCGGTGCTCACCCATCCGACCTGCCGGTTGAGGTACGCGCCCACCCGCTGCTCGTCGCCCTGGGCGTCGATCCGCCACAGCTCCGTACCGGCCGGAAGTTCGAGTAGATCGACCTGATAGACGCTGCGCTCGAAGGGAGCGATGTAGAGCTGCGGGCTATGCGCGTAGAAACGCAGCACGTACAGCTCGTCGGTGACCGGCCAGCCAGCCACCTGGTCCAGCCCGTAGCGCCGGACAAGCTCGGACGACGAGCTGGCCGGAACGTCCTCCAGCCGGGTCACGAAACCAGCGATCCGGTGTGGATTGAACCGGTCCGGCACCATCACGTTGCCCAGGGTCAGCTCTACCAGCCCGGGCAAAACGACCTTCTGCATCGGTGTGTCGGGCTTGAGCTCAGGAACCTGGCCAGGCACCCTCAGCCGGGGCGGCGGGGGGGCGAGGCGTTCCTCGGGCAGCGCGCGCTCCGGGCCACGCACCGGGCCCTCCACCGTCCCATCTACTGAACCATCTACTGGGGCGTCTACTGGGGCGCTGTCGGCCCCCAACTCATTGGCTGCTACCCGTGCTGCCGGATCTGTCATGAACTCCACCACTCGATGCCGTGAGGCCCGCGCGCACCCCGCCCGGGTTGGTTGGGGGAACCTACTACGCCATTCGGGGGCGGGCCGACCGGGGAGGGGTGGAGTCACCGCCCTCGCAGGTGGGTTATGACCCGCTCGAATATCTCGGCCAGCACGACTTGTTCGTCGTCGGAGAGCAGATCGACCAGG
>JBOHFU010000045.1:0-13770 GCA_050699675.1 Pseudonocardiaceae bacterium | reverse complement strand
CGACGCGGGTGAGCGCGCCGTCGCTGACCGGGCGGGTTCTGCAGTGGGTGCCGGGGGTGCGGACCTATACCCAGTATCCGAGTTGGGCGGACCGGTGGTGGGACTACGCCGGCAGTGTGTTCGACGGTTATGAACCGGTTGAGCTGCCGCGGACGCCCAAGGGGGTGGTTCGGGTGGTGGTGATGGTGGGTGCCGCCACCGAGTATCCGTTCCGGCGGTTGTTCGAGCACCTGGCGCCGCTGCTGGCACCGCAGGGTGCGCTGGCGCAGGCGACCGGGCTCGGGGTGCAGGTGTTGTGGCAGACCGGGGACACGCCGGTGGGCGGTCTGGCGATTCAGGCCACCCCGATGTTGCCCGCGACGGAGTTGGCCGCCGCGCTGGGCACCGCGGACGTCGTGATCAGCCACGCCGGTAGCGGGTCGGCGTTGGCCTCTCTGGGTGCCGGGCGGTACCCGATCCTGGCCACCCGCGACAGCGCCCGGGGTGAGCAGGTCGATGACCACCAGCACGAGCTGGCCGCCGAGCTCGCCCGCCGGGGTCTGGCGATGCACCGTGATGCGGGCTCGATCACGATCAACGACATGCTGACCACCCTGGCCACCTCGATCCGGCGCACCAGCACGCCGCCCCCCTACCTGCTCCGCTGATAAGAGCGAATCGGTACGGTCGCCCCGTGAACTCGGAGGTTGTGCTCGCCGATCCACGTAGCGATCCCCGCTGGCGCCGGCTCGCGCTGGGCCCACACGGCAGTGTGTTCACGTCGCCGCCGTGGATCGGCGCGGTGTGCGCCACCTACGGCTTCACCCCGAATGGCAGCATTCTCCTCGGCTGTGACGGGGTAACCCGCGACGGAGAACCACGCGCGGGACTGGCCTGGGTGCCGATCAGCGACATTCGCGGCGACCGGTTGTCCAGCCTGCCGTTCTCCGACCGCGCCGACCCGCTGATCGATGACCAGGTCGACTGGAAAGCCCTGGTGGACGGTGTTATCACCGCCACTGCTCCATTGACACTGCGGTGCTTCGACACCGCCGTACCCGCCGGCGACCCCCGCTTCGAACGGGTCGCGACGGCGGCGTGGCACGGTACGCCGCTGCACGGCAGCGTCGAGGAGATCCGGCAGCGGCTGTCCCAGCATGCTCGCCGCAACATCGCGATCTCTGAACGCACCGGCGTCCGGGTCGAGGCGCACACCGGCCTGGACGCCGTGCGCCGGTTTCACGGGTTGCATGTCCTGCTGCGCAAGCGCAAGTACCGGCTGCTGGCCCAACCTGTCGAGCTGTTCGACCGCATCTGGGACGCCTTCGCCCCCGACGATGCGATCGTGACGATGCTCGCGCACGCCGGCGAGGAGCTGATCGCCGGCGCGGTCTTCCTTACCTGGGGCGACGTCCTCTACTACAAGTTCGGCGCGTCGCGCCACGAACACCTGGCGCTGCGCCCGAACGACGCGATCTTCTGGGCCGGGATCCGCTGGGGGGCCGAGCGGGGCGCCCGGCTCGTCGACTGGGGGCTCAGCGACCTCGACCAGCCGGGATTGATCGCGTACAAGCGCAAGTGGGCTACCGAGCAACGCCACATCGTGACGCTGCGCGCCGGCGGAGAACAGGCACGCAGCAGTCC
Organism: Pseudonocardiaceae bacterium; assembly: GCA_050699675.1. Taxonomy (GTDB): domain Bacteria; phylum Actinomycetota; class Actinomycetes; order Mycobacteriales; family Pseudonocardiaceae. The sequence continues at coordinate 12,147 of JBOHFU010000045.1, read as the reverse complement.
TGCGGCCGGCCCGATGCTCGCCGAGCTCACCCGGCTACTCACCGACGATGCGGTACCGGACGAGGTGACCAGGCAAGCGGGGGCACTGCTGTACCGCTACTTCTGCTGAACCAGGTGATCCGGCCGTTTTACGGGTCGCTTGCCGGCCGCCTGTACTGCCCGGCCGTGCGGTGTCTTGCCCCATGGCTTGATCACCGAGATCCCCGTCGCCGCGAGCAGCAGCACCAGCGCGAGCGACCTCGCGAGCAGCGTCTGCATCTGGACCGGTTCACCTTCTGCGGCGACAACCTGATCCAGCCGAGGCAGCATCAACAGCAGCCCGGTTGCGGTCAACGTGACGGCGATCGCGCACTTGGCGAGCACCCACCAGTGCCGCACCAGCCCCCACGGGGTGGACAGCGCGAGCACCACCCCGCTGACCAGCGAAGTGAACACGACCGGGATCAGCACCCACGAAGCGAGCGCGCCCATCGCGTCGGCAATGCCCCCCTGCACTGCCGGGTCACCGGCGGTCAGACCGGTCACCTCCAGCGCCACCAAAGCACCATCGAGTCCGAGCCACCCCACGGAGACCGCGACGTGGACCGTGAGCAGGGCCGCCCGGGCCCCGCGCGATAGCCGCGGGATTGCGAAAATCGACGTAGCGACGGCCGTCAAGGCTTCCCCCCGTTGCCAGCAGACGATCCTTGGTCAGCGTGCTCCATGCCCCCGCAGCAGCGTCGGGACAGTTCGCACCAGGATCGTGAGATCGGTCCAGAAACTCCAGCTACGCACGTAGGTCAGATCGAGTTCCAACATCTCCAGCGTGCCCATCGTGCTGCGCCCGCTGACCTGCCAGAGCCCGGTGAGGCCGGGCGGGACGTCGAAGCGCCCGGCGTACTTGGGCGGGAACATCTCTTTTTCCCACTCCAGGCACGGGCGGGGGCCGACCAGCGCCATCTGGCCCCGCAGGACATTGATGAGCTGGGGAAGCTCGTCGGCGCTCGTGCGCCGCAGGATCGAGCCGAGCCGGGTCACCCGCGGGTCACTGTCGATCTTCCAGCTACCGCCGACCGAGGTGTCCTCACCGCGGAGTTCACGAGCGATGAGCTCCCGATGTTGCGCGTCGGAGCCACCCACCCGCATGGTGCGGAACTTGTACATCGTGAACGGCCGGCCCCCCTGGCCTATCCGCTGCTGGCGGTACAACGCCGGGCCCGGAGTCCCCAACCTGATCGCCAGGGCGACGAGCAGCATCGGGATCACCAGCACCAGCAGCGCGATCAACACCACCGCGAGATCGACCGCGCGCCGGGCAGCCGGTTCCCAACGAGCGGGTAAGCGTACTTGTTCAACGCCGCTGGACACTGAGCCTCCCCGTGGTGATTGCCATCAGCATGAAAAGCACGTCCCCGGTGCCGCGGAGCGTCAGGTGCGGATCGATGACCGTGAGGATGAGCACGAACCACCAGCAGACCCACAGCGCCGAGGCGGCTGCGCCGATGGCGCCCGGCCGCTCCATGAGCTCCCTGGTCCTGCGCAGCACCGCGACCGCCAGCCAGATGAAAGCGACCAGCAGGGGGATGCCGCCGATCCAGAGCAACTGCAGGTAGCCGCCCTCCAGGTAGATGACCTCGCGCCACCTCTCGGGTGCCGGCAGCACCGAGTTGGGCGATACCCCGAGCAGGACGTTGATGAAGTCGAACCTGGGCAGGTAGAAGTCGGACAGGTTGTTCCAGCGACCGATCCAGCTGCGTGGCACTCCGTACTCGCCAAACCCCTCCAGCCGGCCGATCAACGCCGGCGCGCCGAACGCGAACGCGAGCGGGACGAGCCACAGGAACCGCAGCGAGCTGCGTCGCACCATGCTGAAGCGCCACATGATGAGCCCGGCCACCACGGCCGCGGAGATCCAGGTGGAGAACTGGCCTGCGGCCAGCACCCCCGCACCGAGTACGGCGCCCAGCGCCAGCCGCTCCCGGTAGTCCAGCAGCCCCCGGGCCGCACAGCAGATCACCAGGGTCAGGCAGATGAGGATGTAGTCGCCGGTGGCCAGTGGCGAGCCGAGCGTCGTGGTGCCCCGCTCGGCGAGCGCCGCCGGGTTGGTGTCTGGGGTCCAGACGGCGTGCAGCATCGCCACGACCGGGCCAAAATTCAGGGTCTGCAGGATTGCGATCACCGCGACCACGGCCCCCGGCCAGATGATCAGCCGGAAGCACCGCACCAGCTGGGCCTCGGTGCTGACAGACAAGCGCACCAGCAGGTAGATGGCGACGAGTTTGCAGACCGGCAGCACCGCAGCCAGGTCAGCGGCCACCAGCGTCTCACCGCGCACAATCATGGACAGCAGCGGCCACGCCGTCGACATCAGCAGGAAGACACCGATCGGGATGTCGAGTTGATGCAGCCGTATCGGCACCCGGTCGCCCCGGCACCATCGGAGGTAACCGCCGGCCACCGCCCCGGCCAGCAGCACGGCCAGCAACGCCTCGTTGGGGCGCACCAGCGGGATCAGGTTGCCGCGGTCGATGCCGGCGATGATGGGCAGGGTGCCCAGGTAGGCATACGTCGCGAAGACCGGCCGGTAGGCCGCCGCGGCGAACAGCCCGACCACGGCCAGCGCCCCGATGACGGCGAGGACGAGCATCGGCCCGGCCGCGACCGCGAGGACCCCGCCGACCACGGCGCAGCCGGCGGCTCCCAGCCCGAGCCTGCGGCTGATCACCGGGACTGACCGGCTCTCCCCAGCGGCAGGGACCGGGTCAGTCCCGCCGGAGACGGGGATCGGGCCGGAGCCGCCGGATGCGGGACTTGGTCCAGGGCCGGGCGGAAGCGTTCGGGTCATGACCCACCACCGATCCTTCGCGGCACCGCGACACGGATTACCAGGACATAAACCCCGAGTGCCAGGACACCACCCAGGATGAGCAGTGCGAGATCACCGAGCCGGCCGATGCTCGTGACGTGCTGCAACCACCACGCCGTTGCGGCCACCGGCACCATCGCGACCGTGGCCACCAGGGCGCCGGCCAGCGGCCGAGGCTCGATGAACCGCTCGGGCCGGATCACCCGGCGCAATGCGACCAGCACCATCCCGGCGGCGGCGAGCTCACCGGCCAGAATGGCTCCGACCAGCCAGACCAGGCGCGCCCCATCGGCGGGCATTAGCAGGGTCGCGGCGGCGATCACCAGTATCACGCCGAAGGCCACCTCGCTGGCCCGCCGCGGAACGCGGTCGTCGAGGCGCGCGAACAGCGCCTGGCGCCCGATGTCGTGCACCCCGCCGACCAACTGGGCCACCGCCACCACCCCCAGGCAGGTGGCGAGTACCCCGATCAGAGCCGCATCCCGCAACTCACCGTTGGCGAGAATGTCCGCGGTGGGTCCGGAGAGCATCGCGAGCAACACCAGCAGCGGCAGGCTGGCGATGATGGCGTAGGTCAGGCCTTGGCGCCACGCCGAGCCGAAGGTGACACCGTCGGCGCGATGGGCGGCGTGGGACAGCCCGGGCAGCGCGGCCAGCGACACCGCCCGGGCACTGACGTAGGACAGCGCATAGAAGACGGAGTAGGACAGCTGCACGACGAAAACGCCACCCGGCACCGTGCCGGCCAGTGCGAGCAGCACGAACATCGCCGCGGTCGGCCATGCCGCGACGCCGACGGAGCGCATCAACCTGCGGGTGACGGCATGGGCCTCGGGGTCAATGGACTCAGCGTCATGGCGCCAACCCATCGACGGGCGGGTCAACATGCCCGCCCGCGCGGTACCGAAGAGCTGCACCGCCGCGTGCACCGCGACGGCTGCAGTGCTGCCCAGTCCGAGCACGATCACCAGCTCGGCCGGCACGTTGTCGACGTCGAGGCCTGTCCCGTAGTACCAACCGGCCAGCATCACCGTCAGGATCAGGATGATGTTCTCCACCGCCGGTGCGCCCGCTGCGAGCGCGAAGCGCCCGCGGGCCTGCTGGGCGGCCATGCCCAGGTGCAACAGGGTGTACAGCAGCACCTGCGGTGCGACGAGCAGGATCAGCAACGTGGTGAGCCACAGGCCCCGAGCCCGCTGCGCGGGATCCGGGATCCCGAAGGTCAGTGTCCAGGCCACCGCCGGAGCAAGGACCATCAGCAGCACAACGATCCCGGCCGAGACGGCGAGCAGCCACCCGCTCACCCGGCCGAAGACCTCACGAGCCCGGGACAAGCCGCCGGCACCCACGGCACGGACCACGCCGGGCACCAGCACCATCGCGAGCACCGGTCCGGCGATCAACGTGAACACCAGGTTCGGGACGACGTAGCCGGCCTGGAAAGCGTTGGCGAAGTAGGTGGGGCCCAGCACCGCACCGATCGCCACCACCCGGAGCAACCCGGTGACCCTGCTGACCAGCGTCCAGCCGGCAACGGTCGCCGAGTCGCGCGCTGTGGTGGTGGGGGGGGCTTCGTCCTCGAGCGCTGTCACCGGCAGGGCCACAGCCCGGCCCTCACGGCCTCGTCCGGCGCCGGGCACCCACCGCCACGACCCCGCCGGCCACCAGCAGCCCGACCAGCGCACCGGTGCCGGCCGCGATCAGCGGCTGCGGGCTCACCGGGTCGGGCAGCGCGTAAGGCGCGGTCAGCAGCTGAGCGTTCGGTCCCGTCCGGCCGGTGAGGTTGATCTCGTCGATCCGGGCCTGGATCGCCTTCTCCCGGGCCACGGATTCGGTGAGCTGCGTCCGGGCATCGTTGAGCGACGCCTGGGTGGCGGTTCCGGCCAACACCGCAGGCGTGAGCTGATCTACCTGCGTTTGGATACGAGCGGTGTTCGCACGGGTGTCAGCGAGCTGGAGGTCGAGGTTGCGGGTCACCCCGGTGGGCTGGCCGGCGAGCGCCAGGTAGCCGTCCATGACGGCCTGCAGCGTCTGCCTCGCGGTCTCCTTGGTGCTCCCGCGGGCCTCCACCTGGATGACCTCGCTGGTCTGCAGGACTTCCACGCTCAGGTTCTCGTCCAGGTCCTTGAACGGCAGCCCCTGCTTCTGCGCGATCGGGCCGAGCACGGCCCGGCTCTTCAGATACACCAACTGGGTGCTGAGGCTGCGATCCTGCCGGAGCGGGTCACCGCCCTGCTGATCCTGGCCGATCGGGTAAAGGATCTCCGCACGCGCTCCGTAGGTCTTCGGCATGGCCAGCGCGCCGGCGAGCCCGGCAGCTGTGCCGAGCAAGATGAGTATCAGCGCCACCAGCACCAGGCGCGCGGTCACCCCGCCGTCACCGCGGGGATCCAAGGCAGGCTCGGTCCGGCTCGCCGAGCGCTGCGGCGGCACCACGCCGTCGGTCCCCGCGGACTGCTGCGGTTTCTCCTGGGAAGCCGTCGAGTGTCCGTTGGACTCACTCGCTCCATAGCGGAAGACATTGTCAACGTTGGTCACAGCGCACCTCCGAGCACATCGCAGACCCGGGCAACCTGCTCGACGGTCAGGGTCGGGGACATCGGGACGGAGAGGATCCGGCCAGCCGCAGCCTCCGCCACCGGTAATTTCTGGGCCGTGTGGAATCCGGCCAGAGCTGGCTGCTGATGGCAGGGGATCGGGTAGTGCACACCCCACCCGATGCCGGCCGCGGTGAGCGCCTCGCCGACCTGGCGCCGATCCTCGACCTGGATGATCGCTAAGTGGTACACGGGTTCGGCGCCCGGCGCCACCGTCACCGGGGTGCAGCGCTGCGGCAGCATCTCCCGGTAAGCCGCCATCGCCGCCGCGCGCCGGGCATTGCCGGCGTCCAGCCGGGCCAGCTTGACCGACAACAGTGCCGCCTGCAGTGTGTCGAGTCGGCTGTTTCGCCCGACAAGGTCGTGCAGGTGGCGATCGGCTGCCGACCGCCCGTGATTGGCGATGCTGCGGATCTTCTCGGCCAGCGCGAGATCGCTGGTGACCACCGCGCCGCCGTCGCCCAGGGCTCCGAGGTTCTTGCCGGGATAGAAGCTGAACCCGGCCGCGACGCCCACACTGCCGGCCCTGGCCCCCCGGTGCCGGGCGCCGTGCGCTTGCGCGGCATCCTCGATGAGGGCCAGCCCGTGTGCGGCGGCGATCGCCGAGGTCCGCTCGGGGTCCACCATCTGGCCGTACAGATGCACGGCGATGATCGCGGCCGTCGCGGGGTTGATCGCCGCTTCCACCGCGTCTGGGTCGATCAGCAGGGTGTCGGGGCACACGTCCACGAACCGAGGCCGGGCGCCGGTCGCACAGACCGCCTCGGCCGTGGCGATGAACGTGTTCGCCGGGACGATGACCTCGTCGCCGCGCCCGATCCCGAGGCCGGTGAGGATGAGTTCCAGCGCGTCGGTCCCGTTGGCCACCCCGACGCAGGCCAGCGTCGCACAGTAGGTCGCGAACTCGCGCTCGAAGCGCTCGACCTCGGGTCCGCCGATGTATCCACTGTGATCCAGCACGGTCTTCCAAGCGAGCTCGAACTCCTCGCGCAGCCCGTTGTTGACGCCCTGCAGGTCGAGAAAGGGAACACTGCCACTGGTGATGCTGGCACTGGTCATGAGGCCACCACCCGCGCGAACGCCGCCCCAGCCGGGTCGGCGCTGCCGGCGATGAATGCCGGGCGTCCACTGGCCTCGGCAACGTCGGTGGCGGTGAGGACCCGCACGATGTCCAACCCGCGCTCGCCGGATGTGTTCGGCTTGGCGCCGGTGCGAATGCACTCGATGAAGTGGCTGTCCTGGACCAGGAGCGGCTCACTGAACTGGACATATGGTGAGACGATGTCTCCGGTGCGATAGGACACCGGCATTGCGTGCGACTCACCATGGTCGTCCGGATCCGCTGGGTCGACGCCGATGTCGTACACCCGGATACGCTCGTTGTCGGACATGTCGTCGTAGACGGCCATCTTGCGTTCGCCGACCACGGTGACCCGCCGGACCTTGCACGGGTCCAACCAGCTGACGTGCACGAACGCGTGGGTGGCCGCCTTCTCGAAGTCCAGTCGCAGGTAAGCCACGTCGGCGTGGCGGTGCCCGACGTGGCGTTTGGCCCATACCCAGGCAGTCCTGGGAAGCTCGTCGAGCAAGTACGATGCAATCGAGATGTCGTGCGGGGCGAGATCCCAGATCACGTTGCAGTCGCGCTGGTACTTGCCCAGGGACAGCCGGGCGGCATCGATGTAGAGGATCCGGCCGAGCTCTCCGGAGTCGATGATCTCCTTCAGCTTCCAGACGGCCGCGTTGTACTCGAAGGTGTGTCCGACCATCAGGTGTACGCCGGTTGCCGCCGCCGAGTCGACCATCTTCTGCCCGTCGTCGACTGTCGTGGCCAGCGGCTTCTCCACCAGAGTGTGCCGCCCGTGGCGCAGCGCCTGCAGGGCGACCTCGGCGTGGGTGGAAGGCGGGGTCGCGACGACCACCGCGTCCACCCGCTGCAGCACGTCATCGAGGCAGGGTGCCGATTCCGCCGCCGGGTAACTTCGTCTAGCCTCCGCGATCCGCTCCGGATCCTGCTCGACGATGGTCACATGTACGCCCGGCATGCTGCTGAGCACCCGCATGTGCTTGGAGCCCCAGTAGCCATAGCCCACTACCGCCACGCGGACGTCGGGATCGAACGTCGTGACACCTCCCGATCCCGAACGGCAAGCCAGGGTTGCTGCCGGTTGGGTGGTACCTGCAACGAACTTCATCGAGACGGGCCCCCTGCCGTGGCTCAACGGAATGTTGTGGAACGCACACGGCAAGTACGCTCGGCCAGCGACCGAACGTCCCCCCGCGAGCGGATCTCTCCCCTTACGTGGGATCGCCCCTCCCACACTGCGTATATCTACCACGCAACGCCACACGTTACCTGCTCTGCGTAACCCTTTCGAGCGATCACTCAGATGGCGCAACCATCTTACAGGTGCACTGAATACGGAAAGTTACCAAGCGCTTACAGACGGTTGATCAGCGACGGCAACGCCAGGGCTCCGAGTCCTGGTCATGGGCCCTGCCGTCCAATCGACGCAGTACTACTGCGCCGGCTGGCTGACGAAAAATACGACAGTATGCGATATGATGGTATGTATGCAGGTGGACCGCTTCTCCGTGACGATGGAGCCCGACCTGGGGGCAGCCGTTCGGGACGCGGCGCAGCGGGCCGGGATGAGTGTGTCGGGCTGGCTTGCGCAGGCCGCAGCGGACCGGTTGCGCAACGACTTGCTCGGCGCGGCTTTGGAGGGGTGGGAAGCTGAGGACGGGCCGTTCGGTGACGAGGAGCTCGACGCGGCAGCCGCCACTCTGGACGTCTCCCGCGGATCCCGGGGACACGCCACCTGAAGAGGGCAGCGTCCAAGCTAGCGAGCTGGCTCAGGCCCTTGCGGCGAGCTTGGCGAGCCGCTGCGGAGTCGGCCAGCGCACGTTCCACGCCCAGCCGAGCTTCTCGAACAACCAGATCACCCGCGCCGATATGTCGATCTGCCCCCGGAGCACGCCGTGCCGGGCCGACGTCGGGTCCGCGTGGTGCAGGTTGTGCCAGGACTCCCCAGCGGACAGGATCGCCATCGGCCAGAAGTTCGCGGCCTTGTCGCGCGAGGCGAACGGCCGGTTACCGATCATGTGACACACCGAGTTCACCGCCCAGGTGACGTGGTGCAGGAACGAGACCCGTACCAGCCCGGCCCAGAACAGCCCGGTCACCGCGCCCCACCACGACCAGGTGAGCAGCCCGCCGATGATCCCAGGCAGCACGAGGAAGATCCCGGTCCACAGCCAGAACAACTTGCTGACCCGCACCATCGTCCGGTCCGCCAGCAGGTCCGGGACGAACCGGCGCGGGTTGGACAGGTCCCGGTTGAACAACCAGCCCATGTGTGCGTGCCAGAAGCCCTTGGCCACCGCGAGCGGGGAGGTGCCGAACAGCCATGGCGAATGCGGGTCGCCCTCCTTGTCGGAGTACGCGTGGTGGCGCCGGTGGTCGGCCACCCAGTGCAGCAGCGGCCCCTGCATGGCGGTGCTGCCCAGCACCGCCAAGCCAACCCGCAACCACCGCTTGGCCTTGAACGAGCCGTGGGTGAAGTGACGGTGGTACCCGACGGTCACCCCGAGGCAGCTGATGTAGTAGGTCGCCACGAAGAGTCCGACGTCGACCCAGCCCAGCAGCCCCCACCCCCAGGCGGCCGGCACCGCGGCCATCAGGGCCACTAACGGGGCGAGCACGAACAGGTACACCAGAATCTGGGGTCCCAGCGTCCGCCGACCGGAGAGGATGGGCTCGGGGCCCGTTGTCTGGTGGATGTCTCCGGCGGCCAGCGTCATCGGCGTGCTCCTCGTAGCGTCAGGGGTGCGGCGACCACCCGCGCGACAGCGGGGGGTACCACCATGCTCGCGCTGGTGGCAGAACCGCAGGTAACGGCTCGTGACATACCCACGAAACCTCAGGCTTAACTCAACCGTAGATTATCTACCCGCGTCCGTCACGACACGCCGTACTACAGTTGGCGTGTCTGGCGTGTTGCCAACGCCCCGGCAGCTGCGTTCTGGATCCAGAACGCCCGGGGAGGGCCGCGCTGACCGGGTCGGCGGCCCGTGCCACCATGTGCCCGCGGGTCTGGGCCCGCTCGTCCGCCGTAGTGTAAAGGCAGCACCTCGGATTTTGGTTCCGATGGTCCAGGTTCGAATCCTGGCGGCGGAGCGCTGTTCAACGCGGCTGTCCGACGGGCAGCGAGGTGAACATCGAATGCGACGGCGCACGCTGTGGCGGCGGCGCGCCCAGAGGATCCACACAGGAACGGGGAAGGGGCAGACCAATGCTCCCAGGCGGGAGCCTCGCGGCGGCAATCGTGCTGGCTGCCGGCGAGGGCACCCGGATGCACTCGGCGATCCCGAAGGTGCTGCATCCGGTGGCTGGCCGCCCCCTGGTGGAGCACGCGGTGCGGGCTGCCGCTGGGCTGGTTCCTGAGCACCTAGTGGTGGTTATCGGCCACGGCCGCGACGCTGTGGACGCCCACCTGCGCACCGTCGAAGCCACACTGGGTCGCGAGCTGCGCGTCGCCGTGCAGGTCGAGCAGCACGGCACCGGTCACGCAGTCTGCTGTGCGCTGGATACCCTGCCGGCTGGGCTGTCCGGGACGGTGCTGGTCAGCTACGGTGACGTGCCGCTGCTGGACACCGGCACGCTGTCCCGGCTGATCGCTGAGCATCACCGCATCGGACACGCCGCGACCGCGCTGTCCGCGGTGGTTGCCGACCCCACCGGCTACGGACGGATGCTGCGCGACCCGTCCGGTGCGGTCACCGGCATCGTCGAGCATCGTGACGCCACCCCCGCGCAGCGGGCCATCACCGAGATCAACTCTGGGGTGTACGCCTTCGACGCCGTGGTGCTGCGCGATGCGCTGGGCCGGCTGAGTATTTCCCACAGTCTGGCCACCTCCAACAGTCAAGGGGAGCTCTACCTCACCGATGTGCTAGGTCTGGTCCGGGCCGATGGCTTGCCAGTCGGCGCCTATCCCTGTGCGGACCCGTGGCTGGTGGCCGGGGTGAACGATCGGGTGCAGCTGGCTGCGGTGGGTGCGGAGCTGAACCGGCGACTGTTGGAGCACTGGATGCGCGCTGGGGTCACCGTCGTCGACCCCGGCTCGGTCTGGCTGGACGCCGACGTCCAGCTCGCCCCCGATGTCGTGCTGCATCCCGGGGTGCAGCTGCACGCGGGCACGGTGATCGGTCCGAGCGCAGCGATCGGGCCGGACTCGACCCTGTCCGGTTGCACCATCGGCTCAGGCGCCACGGTGGTGCGCACCCATGCGGTCGGAGCTGTGGTGGCCGACGGGGCGCAGATCGGTCCGTTCGCCTACCTGCGGCCGGGCAGCCGGATTGGCCAGGGGGCCAAGGTTGGCACATTCGTGGAGACGAAGAACGCGGAGCTGGGGCCGGGGGCGAAGGTGCCGCACCTGAGCTACGTCGGGGATGCGACGATCGGGGAGGCCAGCAACGTCGGCGCGGCAACGGTGTTCGTCAACTACGACGGGGTGGCCAAGCACCGCACCATCGTGGGTGCACACACCCGGACCGGTGCGGACAACATGTTCGTCGCCCCGGTGACCATCGGCGACGGCGCGTACACCGCGGCCGGCTCGGTGATCACCCAAGATGTGCCGCCGGGGGCGCTGGCAGTGGCCCGCAGCCGTCAGCGCAACATCGAGGGCTGGGTGAGCCTCCGCCGCCCGGGAACCCCGGCGGCGGAGGCAGCCAAGCGCGCCCAGCAGGCGGCACGACCGCCCGACCGGACCGACAGTGCCGACGGTGATCAGACGCGGCAGGAGCGAGCATGAGCCTTTCCACGATGTCCGCGATCCCGAAGAAGAGCCTGATGCTCTTCTCCGGGCGCTACCACCCCGAGCTGGCCGAGGAGGTGGCCAAGCAACTCGACATCGCGGTCACCCCGCAGTCGGCCTACGCATTCGCCAACGGTGAGATCTTCGTCCGGTTCGAGGAGTCGGTCCGCGGTTGCGACGCCTTCGTCGTGCAGGCCCACGCCGCACCGATCAACGATGCCATCATGGAGCAGCTGATCATGGTGGACGCGCTCAAGCGCGCCTCGGCTAAGCGGATCACCGTCGTGATGCCGTTCTGGGGCTACAGCCGCCAGGACAAGAAACATCGCGGGCGCGAACCTATCTCTGCTCGGCTCATCGCCGACCTGTTCAAGGTCGCCGGCGCGAACCGGATCATGACAGTGGACCTGCACACCTCGCAGATCCAGGGCTTCTTCGACGGCCCGGTAGATCATCTGTTCGCGCTGCCGGTGCTCGCCGACCACATCAAGAACACCTACTCCGGGCGTGAGCTGGCTGTGGTGTCACCGGACTCGGGCCGGGTGCGGCTGGCCGAGCGTTGGGCCGAGACTCTCGGCGGCACGCCGCTTGCCTTCATCCACAAAACTCGCAACCCCCGCATGCCGAACAAGGCGGTCGCCAACCGGGTGGTCGGTGATATCGAGGGGCGGCTCTGTGTGGTGATCGACGACATGATCGACACCGGTGGCACGGTGGCCAGCGCCGTGCGGGCGCTACTCGATGACGGCGCGACCGACGTGGTCGTCGCCGCAACTCACGGGGTGCTGTCGGATCTGGCCACCCAGCGGCTGTCCACCTGCGGCGCTCGCGAGATCATCTTCACCAACACGTTGCCCATCCCGGACGCCAAACGCTTCCCTGG
>JBOHFU010000044.1:0-13917 GCA_050699675.1 Pseudonocardiaceae bacterium | reverse complement strand
TTGCGAGGGGCAATCAGGGCCATAGCGGCGTATCAGGGCGTCTCGGTGGTTGTTGGTGTGTCGTCGGTGGTGGTTGTGGGGGTCGTCTCGGTGGTTGTTGGTGTGCTGTCGGTGGTGGTTGTGGGGGGCGTTGTGGTGGTCGTTGGTGTGCTGCCACAAACCGGCAGCCCCGGCACGGGCGCATCGTCGGGCCCGCCGGCCAAGAACACGGTCGGGGCCCATAGACCGACGTCGCCAAGCCCCACCCATGCCCACCAGTGGTTAGCGCGCTTCCCGACCGAGTACTTCGACCCCTCTGCCTGGCACAGGAACGGGGATGGGCCGGCGCTCAGGTCGCCGCGGCGGTCGGTCGTTTCGGGCAGGTACACAGGTGCGGTCTGGGTGACGGTGCAGGCGTAAAACTCGGTCTGGTTGGCGGTTCCGGTGCAGCCGCCCGTACCGGGTACCGGTGGTCCGCCCTGCTGCGGCTCGGGCGCGGCGGGAACGGGACCGTTGAGTGTGAACGAGGGAGTCTGGGGAGGCGTAGATGTGCTCGGTGGGCTGGTTGGGCTGCTGGGGGTGGTGGTTGGGCTGTTGGGGGTGGTGGTTGGGCTGTTGGGGGTGGTGGTTGGGCTGTTGGGGGTGGTGGTTGGGCTGCTGGGGGTGGTGGCCGGGGGCCTTGCCGGCTGGTCCTCCTGCCTTCCATCCTCCTGGTCTTGCCTTCCATCTTGGTTCTGCCTGCTATCTTCCTCGGCCGGTGCCGCAGGTCTGGGCGGGTCCGCTTCCGGCGCAGGGGGAGGAGCCGGGGCTGGCGCGGGGGGAGCAGCCCGGGCCGCCGGAGGCGGTGGCTGCGGGGGAGACGCTTGGGTGGGCTCGGGGGTGGGGAGATTCAGGCCCACCGCATTAGCCCACCAGCCCCGGAGCTTGGCGTAGTCCGGGTCGATCCGCGTTGCCACACCCAACGTCTGGGGCCCGTCCTCGGTCCATGTGATGAACGACGAGCCACGATGTTGATAGCAAAGAACTCGCCCACTCGTTCGGCCTGACTCGTTCGCGTACGCGCTTTCGGCTTGCTTGTCGCTGCGACAGTCGCCCGAGTCTCGGTTGATTCCGGCGGCAGTCACGGCAGCTAGTACGGCAGCGTTGTAGTGGTTGTCGAGGGCCTTGGCGGAGGTGAACTTCGTGAACACGACCGTGTTCGCGTCTCCGTCGGATGTGCAGGTCACGGAGGCTTGCACGTTTGCGGTGTCTTGTTCAGCGTCGGCGTTGCGGGTACAGCTGTTCTCCAGGGTCAGAGCGCGCGGCACGTCACCGAGAAGCGTTCGCTCCGCTTCGTTGGGAAACCGGGAACTGAGGTAATTCACGACGGCGGCAGTTGAGCCTCCGATCACGGTAAGTGCCAACACGGCAGATGCGGCCAACAACCACCACCTCCGCCCCGGCCGTGAGGTGGTCACGGGTGGCCGAACCGGCGCAGGGGTGGGCGCAACGTACGTGCTGGTCATGCCGGCGGGGACGAGCGGCGGTGGGCTGTCGATGGGCTGTGCGGGGCGGGAAACCTTCCCGCTTTCGTCAGAAGCTGCCGGATCGGCGGCGGCTGCGCGCAGCGCGAGTGCCAGCTCCCGGCAGGTGGCGTAGCGGTTCTCCGGCTGCTTCGCCATGGCCTTGGCCACGACGTAGTCGATCTGCGGTGGAAGATCGGGGCGCCGGGCGGTCACCGGCGGCGGCTCATCGTGCACGTGTGCCCACATGAAGGCGGCGGTCTCCTCGCGCGGGAAGGGGACCACCCCTGTCAGGCACTGGTAGAGCACACAGCCCAGCGCGTAGAGATCAGCCCGGCCGTCTACCGGTTTGCCCTGGATCTGCTCGGGAGCGATGTAGTCGATGGTGCCGACGATCTGGCCGGTGGAGGTTAGGCTCCGGCCCGGAGAGACGATCTTGGTGATGCCGAAGTCGCTCAGGTAGTAGTACTCCTGGCCGTTTCGGCCATCGATGAGGATGTTCGCTGGTTTGACGTCTCGATGGATCATGCCCTGGGCATGGGCGGCGTCGAGGGCATCAGCCACGGCAGTGATGATCGAGGTCGCCTGCTCGAGGCTGAGCGTGCCGTTGGCCTCGAGTAGCGCTCGTAAATCGCCTCCGCCCACGTAGCGCATGGCGATGTACAGCGAACCCCCAGCCTCACCCGCGGCGTAGACCGGGACGATGTTGGGATGGTCGAGGTTGGCCGCGCTCTGCGACTCGCGGTCGAAGCGCTTGCGAAACAGCTCATCCCTAGCCAGCGTGGGGGCCAGGACCTTCAGCGCGACCTTACGGCGAAGCTGCACGTCCTCGGCCAGGTAGACCACACCCATGCTGCCCCGCCCGAGCTGCCGCTCGATCCGGTAACCGGGCAGCTCAGGGACGATGTCGCCAACGTCCGGCCACTGGCCACCCGCACCATCCATCGCGCTACGACCCCCGTTCCCCCGAACCGCGCAAGTCTTCCTGACACTCCCTCTTCACCATGGTTATCGAGTGCAGGCCGCTATGCCAGCAGATACCTTCGTGGCCGTCACAGGTGTGAGGTTTCCAGGCAGAAGGTTGCAGGCATGGGAGAGAGGCCACCGACGCCACCTGGTCGACTTGTCGGCCTGGCAGGGGCAGCCGGCTGATCCTGCGCAAAGAACGCCCGCACCCCGGCGCGCAGCCGCGCATCATCGACATCGACGGCATGCGCATCACCGGACTGCTCACCAACACCCCAACCGGTGGCCCGCCAACAGCCTGCTCGACCAATGGGTAATGCCCAACTCGTCCGGCGGCCGGGTCAGCGTGCTGGTCGAGGTCTCGTCACGAACCTCGGGCGTGTCCTGTGGATCTATTGGTTCGTGATCAGCTCTACGGTTGCCAACGGCGGTCCAATGCGCTGGCCGCTTCGTTGGTGGCGACATGATCGAGACGCACATCGTGCGCGTCACCGTTGATTCTGTTCGGACTGCTCGAGCGCCCGCTTTATGGCATCATCGACTAGTTGCTCGATGTCTTGTCCCCCGGAATTGCCCAGCCGCTGCTGGATCGATTTCCTTATGTCATCTTCGACCTGTTGCTTGATGCTCTGGCCGCCGGCATCACCCTGCTGCTGGATCGCCCGCTTTATGGCATCGTCGACCAGTTGCTGGATGGCCTGCTTTGTGTCGTCTTGGTTCTGTTTTTGGCCGTCGTTCTGGTCCTGCTTTGTGTCGTCTAGGTCCTGTATTTGACCGTCGTTTTGGTCCTGCCTTCTTTCGTTCTGGTCCTGTTGTCTTGCTTCTTCGGCCTGCTTCTGGGCGTTCTCGGCCTGCTTCTGGGCTTCCTCGGCCTGTCTCTTGGCTTCTTCGTCCTGTTGCTTTCTGGCTTCTTCGGCCTGTTGTCTTGCTTCTTCGGCCTGCTTCTGGGCGTTCTCGATCTGCTTCTGGGCTTCCTCGGCCTGTCTCTTGGCTTCTTCGTCCTGTTGCTTTCTGGCCTCTTCGGCCTGCTTTTGGGCGTCCTCGACCTGTTTTCTGGCCTGGGCCTGCGCCTCGGACTCAGCCATGGTGGGGAGACCCACCACGCCAGCCCACCAGTCGCGGAGTTTGACGTAGTCCGGGTCGGTCCGCGTTGCCGAGCCCAACGTCTGGGACTGCTCGTCGGTCCATGTGATGAACGACGAGCCGCGCTCTTGATAGCAAAGAGCTTGCCCGCTCGTTCGGCCTGACTCGTTCGCGTACGCGCCTTCGGCTTGCTTGTCGCTGCGACAGTCGCCCGGGCTTTGACTGGCTCCGGCAGCCGCCACGGCCGATTGGTAGTGGCTGTCAAGGGCTTTGGAGGACGTAAACTTGGTGAATACGACCGTGTTCGCCGCGTCTCCGCCGGATGTACAAGTCACGGAGGCTTGGACGTTCGCGATGTCTCGTTCGGCATCGGCGTTGCGGGTACAGCTGTCCTCCCTGGTCAGGGCTAGCGGCACGTAACCGAGCAGCGCTTGCTCCGCTTCGTTGGGAAACCGGGAACCGAGGTAATTCAGGACGGCGGCAGTTGAGCCTGCAATCACAGCAAGTGCCAACACGCCACATGCGGCCAACAACCGCCACCTTCGCCCCGGCGGTGCGGTGGTCACGGGTGCCCGGACCGGCGCAGGGGTTGGCGGAGTGTAGGTGCTGGTCATGCCGGCGGAGACAGGCGGCGGTGGTGGACTGTCGACGGGTGGGGCGGGAAAGGCTCTGCCGCTGTCGCCAGAAGCTTCTGGATCAGCGGCGAGGACGCGAAGGGCAAGTGCCAGCTCCCGGCAGGTGGCGTAGCGGTTCTCCGGCTGCTTCGCTATGGCCTTGGCCACGATGTGGTCGATCTGCGGTGGAAGATCGGGGCGCCGGGCGGTCACCGGCGGCGGCTCATCGTGCACGTGTGCCCACATGAGGGCGGCGGTCTCGTCCCGTGGGAAGGGAACATCCCCGGTGAGGCACTGGTAGAGCACACAGCCCAGTGCGTAGAGATCAGTCCGGCTGTCTACCGGTTTGCCTTGGATCTGCTCGGGAGCGATGTAGTCGATGGTGCCGACGATCTGGCCGGTGGAGGTTAGGCTCCGGCCCGGAGAGACGATCTTGGTGATGCCGAAGTCGCTCAGGTAGTAGTACTCCTGGCCGTTTCGGCCATCGATGAGGATGTTCGCTGGTTTGACGTCTCGATGGATCATGCCCTGGGCATGGGCGGCGTCGAGGGCATCAGCCACGGCAGTGATGATCGAGGTCGCCTGCTCGAGGCTGAGCGTGCCGTTGGCCTCGAGTAGCGCTCGTAAATCGCCTCCGCCCACGTAGCGCATGGCGATGTACAGCGAACCCCCAGCCTCACCCGCGGCGTAGACCGGGACGATGTTGGGATGGTCGAGGTTGGCCGCGCTCTGCGACTCGCGGTCGAAGCGCTTGCGAAACAGCTCATCCCTAGCCAGCGTGGGGGCCAGGACCTTCAGCGCGACCTTACGGCGAAGCTGCACGTCCTCGGCCAGGTAGACCACACCCGTGCTGCCGCGCCCGAGCTGCCGCTCGATGCGGTAGCCGGGCAGCTCAGGGACGATGTCGCCAACGTCGGGCGACTGGTCACTCGCACCAGCCATCTTGCTATGACCCCCGTTCCCCCGCCGAAACTCCAGAACCGCGGGTCTACCTGGCAGTCCCACACCGCCATGTTCGCCCGCGCACTCCACGATGCCACCGGACCCTCCGTGGTCGTCACGGGCGCGTGAGGTTGCTCACCCAACGAAAGCACATACCAGGCAGGAGATTCCAGGGGAATCCGCGTCCAGGATGCCGATCATCCTGCCGGCCGGACTTCTTCCCTCCGGCTATTTGCGCTGGTTGAGGCAGCGCACCGTAGCCGACTGGCAAGGGGTGGGGTTACCCTCACAAACAATGCAAATCGTCATCGAAACCGCTGGTGTCGTCCGTGACGTGGACGTGAACATCCAGGTGCCCGATGCCACCGTGGGGGACCTGCTTGAGGCATTGGGCTATCAGGCGGGCGACGGCGTGGCAGGCATCGTCGTGGACGGCCGGTTCCTGCAGGCATACCTGGCGCTGACCGAGACCGGGCTGCACGATGGCACGGTCGTCCGTCTCGGCGCCGACCGCGAGCGAGCATCGACCGTTCCCGTCAGCGGCCCGGTCCTGGCTGTAGTCGGGGGAGTGGATGCTGGCCGGCGCATCGTGCTTCGCCCAGGCCGCACGCTGATCGGCCGTGACGACGGCTGCGACGTGACGCTTTCCAGCCCCGCGGTGTCGTCCCGTCATTGCATCCTGGAAGTTGACCGCCTCGGGGAAGTCGTCGTTGAGGACCTCGGGTCGAAGAACGGCACCTGGATGGGCGGTGAGATGGTCCGCGACCGCCGCAAGGTCTCGCCTGGTGATATTTTGCTAGCGGGTGCGGTGCACCTGACGCTGGTGGAGCGAGAGCGCAACGACCGTCCGGCGCTGCTCGGCGCGCAGCAGACGGCCGGGGGAAACATAGCGTTCAACCGGCCACCCCGGCCCATGCCGACCGCGGATACCTCGGCTGTCGCGCTGCCAAAACCGACCCGCGAGTCAGCCTCGAGACAACCGTTCTCCTGGATCTCGATGCTTGCGCCGCTCGCGCTGGCCGCCGTGATGGTCAAGGTCGGCGGCAGCGCCATGTACGCGTTGTTCGCGCTGCTTTCGCCCATCATGCTGGTCGGCAACTGGGTCGAGGGCCGCCGCCGTGGCAAGCAGACATCCCGCCAGGAGTCCGCCCGATTCGCCGCGGATCTGGAGGCATTCTGCTCGCAGCTGGAGCAGAGGCGGATCCAGGCGACTGTCAGGACGCGTGAGGAGTTGCCTGACCCGTCGGAGGTACTGCGCCGGGCGACGGCCCCGAGCGTGCGGTTGTGGGAGCGGCGCCTCGACGATCCCGACGTTCTCCGCCTGTCTGCTGGCTTGGGCGCAATCGGTTGGCAGGCGCCCGTAGCCAACACTCACGGCGAACGCCCAACCGAAGTGGCCCAGGCGTTGGCCGAGGCATCCTGGCTCGAGCTCGCTCCGGTGTTGGTCGATCTCTCCGACGGCGGGGTGGTGGGCATCGCCGGGGAGCGTTCCGCGGCGCTTGCGCTCGCGCGATCATTGATGTGCCAGGCCGTGGTCCATCATGGACCGGCTGATCTGCGGGTTGCGGTGCTCACCGAGCCCGAGGAGATAGCGGTCTGGGAGTGGACGAAATGGCTGCCGCACACCCGCGATGCCGCGGCTGGCGGCGGTGCTCGGACGTTGGCCGGCCCAGCTGAACAGTCGAACGCGTTGCTGGGAGATCTGCTCGAGGCGGGTCGAGCGCACCAGGACCGGAGGTCTGACGCCGGGCGGGAACGTCGGGCCGGGCCGGTTCTACTCACGGTCGTCGATGCGGTCGGGCTGACCGAGGGCAAGAACGCTCCTGCCCGCGCGGTGCTGCGCGGCGCCGCCGGACCGGTCGCCGGCATCGTGCTCGCGCCCACCCCCGACCGGCTGCCCGCCGTGTGCACCACGGTCGTCGAGGTGCTCGACGCGGAGGGCACGGCTACCCTCACCCGGCCCCGGCTCGGCGAGGTCGTCGAGGGGCTGATCGTCGCCGGCGTGAGCGTCGAGACTGCCCGCTCCTGCGCGCTCGCGCTGGCGTGTTTCGAGGATCCCGAGACTGCAACCGCTGGGGCGTCGCTGCCGTCTCGGGTGGATGTCGCCACGCTGTTCACCGAAGACGTGTTCGACTCCGGGGCGGTGGCAGGACTGTGGCAGACCGGCGGGCAGGACCCCGGCATCGCCGCCCCGATCGGCGTGACCGAGGAGGGGGTGCTCACGCTCGATTTGCTCCGTGACGGGCCGCACGGGCTCGTGGGCGGCACCACCGGATCCGGCAAGAGCGAGTTGCTGCGCAGCCTGGTCGCCGCGCTCGCGCTGCGCACCGATCCCGAGCACCTCAACTTCGTCCTGATCGACTATAAGGGCGGCAGCGCGTTCGACGAGTGTGCCCGCCTGCCGCACACCGTTGGGCTGGTCACCGACCTTGACGCGCAGCTCGGCGAGCGGGCGTTGCGCTGCCTGGAGGCCGAGCTGCATTACCGCGAGCGGCTGCTCCGCGCGGCCGGCGCCGACGATCTGCGCGCCTACCTACGGTTGCCAGCGGCAACTGAGACCCCGTTGCCGCGGCTGGTGGTGATCATCGACGAGTTCGCCACGATGGCGGCCGAACTGCCCGACTTCATGGAGGCCTTGGTCGGTGTCGCCCAGCGCGGCCGCAGCCTCGGCGTCCACCTGCTGCTCGCCACCCAGCGGCCGTCCGGTGCGGTCAAGGACAACATCCGCGCCAACACCAACCTGCGTATCGCGCTGCGGGTTCAAGACGACGGCGACTCCACCGACGTGATCGGTAAACCTGACGCGGCGCGGATCGGCCGGGACCAGCCAGGCCGCGCCTTCGTCCGGCTGGGCCCGTCGGAGGTGGTACCGATCCAGACCGCGCTGGTGACCGGGGTGAGCCAGAGCAACGGCGGCCGGGTCGACGTCGCACCGTTCCAGTTCGGACGCCGCCCGCGTCCGCCTCGGCCGGCGGCGGCATCAGACGAGACCACCGCCAGCGACCTGGAGCGCATTGTGGCGGCGGCGCGGGCAGCGTTCGAGGCGGCCGGTATGCCGACCCCGCGCCGGCCCTGGCCTGAGCCGTTGCCAGCAGACCTACCGCTGGACACGGTCACCGCCCCTGAGACAGTCAAGGCGGGCACAGCACTGGTCGCGCTGGCTGATGACCCGGACGCGCAGGCTCAGTACCCGGTCGGCTGGAACCTGGGGAAAGGAAACCTTCTGCTGTTCGGGCTGGTGGGTAGCGGCACGACGACGACGCTTGCGTCGATCGCCCTGTCGCTGGCTGCCGGCGTCTCACCCGACGAGCTCCACTTGTACGTCCTCGACTTCGGCGCTGGCGCACTGTCCCCATTGGAGGGGCTGCCGCACACCGGTGCAGTGATCACCGCGACCGAGGGCGAGCGGCAGCGGCGGCTCGTCCGGATGCTGCGCGGCGAGCTCGACCGTCGCCGGGAGCTGGGCGCGGCCTCTCGGGATGAGCCGCTCGCGGTGCTGCTGGTCGACGGGTTCTCGGCGTTGCGGGCTGAGTACGACGATCCTGCAGTCCAGTGGGTCCAGGACGAACTGGCCCGCATCGTGTCGGAGGGTTCGCCGCTGGGCATCCTCACCGTCATCACCGTTGACCGGACGGGAGCCGTGCCCACCGCACTGTCGTCGACGGTGTCGCAGAAGTGGCTGTTCCGCCTCTCCGATCCGTACGACTACGCGATGTACGGTGTGAAGTTCCGGTCGCCGTCGGCCTTGCCGCCTGGCCGCTGTCTGGTCGCCGACAACGGCCAGCTGATCCAGGTTGGCCGGCCCACGCCGTCACTGACCGAGGCGGTCGACCGGATCTCAGTAGCCGCGCCCGTGCCGCTGCGGCCGCCGATGGAAGTGGGGACCTTGCCTGTCTCAGTGGATCCCCACGAGTTGACCGATGCCGTGCGTCTGGATGACGAGCCGTGGCTGCTGCCGGTGGGCATCGCCGAGAGCACGCACACACCGGCAGCCTTGCGCATCTATCCAGCCGAGCACGTGCTGATCGCCGGCCCCTCCCGGTCCGGACGCAGCGGGCTGCTCTGCGCGCTTGCCCGACTGCTCACCGCGGCAACCCCCAAGGTGGGTCTCACCGTTGTCGCGGCACGGCCGTCGCCGCTGCGCCAGTTGGATGGCGTCGACCGGGTGGTCACCAATGCTCAGATGCTGCCTGAGGCGCTCGCCCAGGTGGCCGAGGTCGGTGGCCGGCAGGTCGTGCTGATCGACAACGCCGAGGCGCTGGACGACCCGGCTGGCGCGGTGGATGCGCTGCTTAAGCGGCTTCTGCCAGACGTGCACGTGATCGCCGCCGGACGCGCGGACCTGCTGCGCTCCGCCTATGGGCATTGGACCCAGACAGTGCGCCGCTCCGGAACAGGGGTGTTGCTGCGCCCCGACGCCGACTTCGACGGCGACCTTCTCGCGGTCCGGCTGCCGCGGCGGACGCCGGTTGCCGTCACCGTCGCCCGTGGCTGGCTCGTCAACGGCGGCGAGGCCGAGTTCATCCAGGCGGCCACCGTCCGGTAGGCCAGCTCAGCGCGTGGAGGTCAAGAGTTTCTTGACTTCGCACCTGCGGTGGCCTGAGCCATACTGGGTTGCAGTCCATGCCGCTGGCGTGCTAAGCAGGGGCATCGGAGCCAGTGGCTTTCGGCGGCTGACGGGGAGGTTGTAGTAATGGTGCGTGTACTGTCCAGCGAAGAAGCGCGGACGGCGATCACCCAGATGCAGAACATCATCAACGGTGGGCTGATGGAGCAGATTCGCAGCCTGGACACGCAAGGCCAGAAGCTGTGCGATCCGAACAACTGGGACGGCCAGCGCGCGGTTGAGTTCCGCCAGCAATGGCCCGAGACGAACCGGGCGCTGGACAACGTGGTACAGCAGCTGGAAGAGCTGCGTAACAAGGTGCAATCGATCAACAGGGATATCATGAGCGCAGGCGGTAACGCTTGACGGCAGCAGGTCTTGGCGCGGCCGTTGTGCATGGCTCTGCCAGGTCTCTGTGTCGTAAGGCGTAGTGGGAGGCGTCGATGGCTGAGCTTGGTGCGTACACAGAGGACGTCAAGTTCAACTGGGCTGCGGCTGACAAGCTAGTCTCCGAGCTGCGTTCCACAGCCAGGGTGCTGCATGATCAGATTGGGGAACGCAAGCGTATCGGCGGCCCTTCTGGGGCGCGCGAGCACTGGGAGGGTTCCTACGCCCAGCAGTTCGACGGGCGACTGAATACCTGCACCGGCGACGCGCAACACTTCGTCAACAAGATGCACGATGCGGCAAATGACCTGGAAGAGCTGGCTAGACTGGCTCGGCAGGAGCAGCAGCGCCGAGTCAATGCCCGCGAATGGGTCAGGGAGCAGGAGAACAAGAGTGGCCTTGAGGAAGCTTGGGATGGGTTCACAAGTGCCATCGGTTTCGGGGAGGATGTGCCGCCAGACGTAGCGCCGCCGATTCAGTCGGAGTCGAAGATTCCAATCCACGACACGCCGTCGGAGCGTGGGTCGTCGACGCCCGCGGGTCGTACGTGACCCGCTGGGTTCGGGGTTGAGGGGTGACGGTGGCGGGTCGTAGTTCGGCGGATCCTGATGATCTTGATGGTTGGGTGAGCGCTAGCCGGGGCTTGGATGAGAAGTTGTCGCCGAAGCAGGCCGAGTTGGATCGGTTGCAGGGCGATTTTTCGTCGAAGACGGAATGGGGCCGTTTCGATGCGTCGTCGATGATTGGTGCGTTTGAGAAATACATCGGCCTTAATGAGACCGACGCGCAGTGGACGTCGACGGTTGCCCGGTTGTTCCGGGATGCGGATTCCTCCGGTGGTGTGGTGAGTCTGCCGGATGCGGTGATCGCGGCGGGGTTGCGGGCGGCCGGGTTGACCGGGGGCCGGCAGTCGGTCACCTTCGATGATCCGATCGTGTGGGGTGAGCCGCCGACGTCTGGGTATGCCAATGATCCGGTCAATACTGCGAGCGGTAATTTCGTGGAGACCGAGATCGATCTGGTGTTCACCGGGTTGCTGGGCGGGTTGCGGTTTAGCCGGACGTTTAATAGCCGGTCGGATCGGGTGGGGCCGTTTGGGCGGGGGTGGGCGTCGTGGGCGACGACCCGGCTGCGGGCCGCACCGGATGGCGCGCATTGGGAGTCCCCTGATGGGCAGCGGGCCGTGATCCCGGTGTCGGCCGACGGGACGGGGTATCGGCGGGTGGTGGGGATCCACGGGCTGGTCGTGTCCGGCGAGGCGGGGCTGGTGTTGGAGTGGTTCGGCGGGGGGCGGTGGGAGTTTGACGCCGAGGGCCTGCCGGTGCGGGTGGAGGGCGGTCCGGGTACCGAGGTGCGGTTGGTCCACGAGCAGGGCCGGCTGGTCGAGCTAGTCCACCAGGGCGGCAAACGGCTGACCGTGGCCTGGGACGGTGAGCGGATCGTCGGGGTGGTGTGCTCGGACGGCCGTCGGGTGGTCTATCGCTACGACGATGCCGGCAACCTGATCGAGGCCGACGGACCCGGTGGGTTGCGCCGCTACGAGCTGGACGCGACCGGTCGGGTGGTTGCGGTGGTCGACGCCGACGGTGTGACCCTGATGCGCAACAGCTATGACGCCGACGGTCGGGTGCTCGGGCAGACCTCGGCGCATGGCCGCCGATCGCGGATGCGGTACCTGCCCGGACACGCCACGATCGTCGATGACGAAGACGGCGGACCGGTCAATAGCTACCTGCACGACGAGCACGGTCGGCTGATCGGCGTGGTGGATGGTCACGACGCTGAGCTGACCAAGGTGTATGACCAGTGGGGCAACCCGACCGTGGTCACCGACCGCAACGGTGCCGTCACCTTGCAGCAGTGGGACGACCGGGCCCGGATGGTCCGTCAGGTGCTGCCCAGCGGGGCGGTGTTCACGTTCGCCTACGACGACGCCGACCGGGTGGTCGAGGTTGCGACATCGACCGGCGCAGTCACCCGCTGCCGGTATGAGGGCGCCGAGCGGACCCCGACCGAGATCGTCGACCCGGAGGGTGGCATGACCCGGATGGAGGTCGCCGGGGGGCTGGTCCGCCGGGTGATCGACCCGGACGGGGTCCAGGTCAGCTTCGGTTTCGATGCCGACGGCAACATCACCTCGGTCACTGATGCCTACGGCAATACCGGGGTCATTGAGCGCGACGCTGCCGGTCGGATCACCGCGGTGGTGTCGCCGACCGGGCGGCGTACCGAGCTGAGCTACGACCAGGCGGGGCGCCCGATCGAGCGCCGGGATCCCGGTGGTGGGGTGTGGCGGTTTGCCTACACTGCGGCTGGCAGGCTGGCCGCGGTCACCGATCCGACTGGGGCGAGCACCGAGACCCGGTACGGCGCCAATGGTGAGGCCGAGCAGGTCATCGACGCGTTGGGGCATGTCACCAGTCGCCGGTTCGACACGCTGGCCAACCTGGTCGGGATGGTGGCCCCCGACGGCGCCAAGTGGGAATTCACCTACGACGCGCTGTGTCGCCTGGTCGGGATCCACGACCCGGCCGGCGCGAGCTGGCTGCGCGAGCACGACGCCGATGGCAACCTCACCGCCAGCATCGACCCGATGGGGGCACACCGCACCGCCACCGTCGACCAGCTAGGCCGGGTCACCAAAGTTGATGACGGGGCCACGTCGACAGAGTTCGAGTACGACGAGCTGGGCCGAACCACCGTGCAGCGCCGCCCTGATGGCACCGAGCTACGGGCCACCTACGACCACTGCGGCCGGCAGGTGTCGGTGACCAACCCACTCGGTGGCATCACCCGGTATGCCTACACACCCGCCGGGCGACTAGCCCGAGCGACCAGCCCGCTCGGGCACGTTGTGGCGTGGGAGTATGACCGGGCCGGGCGGATGACCGCCGAGGTCGACCCCCGCGGACACCGGCGGACCTACCGCTATGACGCCGAGGGTCGTGTTACCCGGGTGACCGCGGCCGGGCAGGCCTGGTATTTCAGCTACGACGCCGCCGGGTGGCTGGCCACCCGCCGCGACCCCAACGGCGGGACAACCCGCTACGGCTATGACGACGCCGGGCGGCTGATCCAGGTCACCGATCCGACCGGCGGCGTGCAACGGTTCGGCTACGACCCGCTCGGTCAGCTGGTGGAGGCCATCGACGCCAACGGCGGTACAACCCGCTATGGGTTCAACGCCCGCGGCTGGGTCACCACCGTCACCGATCCGCTCGGCGGTGTCGTGGAGCACCGCTACGACGAGGTCGGGCGACCGGTGGCCACCAGCGACCAACTCGGGCGCACCACCCGCTGGGACTACGATCCGGCCGGCCAACTGACCCACCAGCTCGACGCAGCCGGTGGGCAGGTCCGGTGGTCCTACGACCTATCCGGGCGCTTGGCTGGCTACCAAGCCGGCGATGCCGACCCGGTGACCATCGAGCGTGACTCACTGGCTCGCCCTACCGTGATCGAGGAGCCGGGCGGGCGTCACCAGCTGGCCTGGGATCCGCTCGACCGGCTGATCACCAAACGTTCCGGCGGCCTGGAGCTGACCTGGCACTACGACGCCGACGGCCGCCAGATCGCCGCCGGCTACCCCGACGGCACCCACACCACCTTCACCCACGACCCGGCCGGCGGACTGACCACCGCGGCGCACCCCGTACTGGGCGCCATTCAGCTGCACCGTGACGCCGCCGGCCGCCTGACCGGCCTGGACGCGCCCGGCCGTAGCGAATCGTGGTCCTACCGCGACGGCGAGCTGGTCGGCCACAGTGTTGAGCGGGACGGGCAACGTCAGGTCACCCAGCTCGAACGGGACGCCGCCGGCCGCGTGATCACCGAAACC
>JBOHFU010000043.1:0-13953 GCA_050699675.1 Pseudonocardiaceae bacterium | reverse complement strand
TTTCGGGAAGCATCGGGCCTAGGGACGCCTCCGCCGTCGAGGACGGACCGAGATCCATTGGCCGGGCCCGGCGTTCGCGGCCCCGCAGCATGTCGAGGCACACGTTGGTGGCGATCCGGTAGAGCCATGACCGCACGGCTGAGCGGCCCTCGAAACCGTCGATGCCCCGCCAGGCCCGCACCATCGTCTCCTGCACGGCGTCCTCGGCCTCGAAGACTGAGCCGAGCATCCGGTAGCAGTAGCCGGTGAGTTCCCGCCGGTACTGCTCCAGGTCCTCCGGCTGGACCTCGCGGGTATCGACGGCGTCGGGGCGAACGGGCACGGGAGCCCATGCTACGCCGACGCTCCGGTCATCGACCTCACCTGACGCCGCGCACACTCGGTTAGATCATGGCGACTGTCTCCGCGAAGCAGAGAAGGCTCAGCGCGACGCGGCCGCTGCGCAGCGCGCTGTGGCACGTCGCCTCAAAGCGAACGGCCTATCCGGTGCAGACATCGCCGCTGTGCTCAAGGTGTCTACACAGCGCGTTTCTCAGCTTATGAATTCCTGGCGCAGGTTAACTCCAGAGCAGGAGCGTCACGCTCCCGCCTGGCAAGCATCATTGGCCAAGAGCATCAGAAGGTCACCCGAGTATGCCGGTCATCCTGTATGCAGGAAGGTGAATAGACGTATTCACTCAACCCATAGACCCAGGCAAACCTCCCCCCTGATGACACCCGGCTCGTGGGCGATGGCGGCCCGCTAAACTCGCCCGGAATCGGTGCAGCTCGAAGGGGGCATTGTGGGATCGCGACCAGCACGGCACCGCTACTGCCGCTGCGGCACACATTTAGCTGCCGACAACCCAGGGCGCCAGTGCGCCCGCTGCCAGCGCGCCTCGCGAGATAAGCTCATCGCCCCGCCCCAAGTGCCCGCCGAGTTCTGGCAGACCGAGCAGTTCGACGACGCCTTCGCCGCCCAGCACATCGGCCGCATATCCCGCGCCTACCGCACACCCCCACCACCAAACCCTGCTCGGCCATCGGCTGGGCCTGCGGCAACCCCAAATCAGCCGGATCGAGGGCGGCGCACCGATCCGCAACCTGGACACCCTGGTGTACTGGGCACGGACACTGCGGATTCCGGCAGAGCTGCTGTGGTTCAAGCTCCCGGACGAGAAGTGTCAGCTCGCTACCGGGGAACCACCATCACCCGATGCGCTGCCCGCCCCGGACACCAGCGACGATCCCGAGCGCGACCCAGTGCTCAGCGCCCCCTGGAACCACCGAGGTACCGTCAAGGTGGCAGTCGTGCTGAGCGGTGGTGACAACCGAGTGAAGCGCCGAATGTTCCTGTCCCTGACCGGCCCAGCCTTGACCGCTCCCGCACACCAGTGGCTCGTGCACGAGCCCGAGCCACTGATAGCCGGATTGGCCGGGCGCCGGGTGTCCGGCGAGCTGGTCAGCCAGCTCAGCACCATGGTCGCCGACCTGCGCAAGATGGATGACGTGGCCGGCGGCGGCAGCGTGCTCACCATGGCCCAGCAAGCATTCGCGTGGGTCACCGGGCTGCTCGACCGGGCGCGGTACGACGAACACACCGGTCGCGCGCTGCACATCGCGCTCGCCGAGCTGGGACAACTATGCGGCTGGTCCGCCTATGATGCCGGGGACTACGGGCTGGCCCAGCGCTACTACGTCGCCGGCCTGCGGGCCGCCCACAGCGCCGATGACCGGCCGCTGGGCGCCCACATCCTCGCGGGCATGACCTACCAGGCCGCCTGCCAGGGGCAGCCTGCCGAGGGGGTGACGCTCATCGAGACCGCGCTGGCCGGCACGCGGGGGCGGGCAACCCCAACCCTGCTCGCCGAGCTGCACATCTGGCAGGCATTGGCCTTCGCCACCCTGCGCGACACCTCAGCCTGCACCGCCGCGATCTCCCAGGCCCGCATCCAGGCCGAACAGCTCAAGCCAGACGACGACCCACCCTGGCTGTACTGGCTGGACCCGCCAACGATCACAGGCATGGCTGGCAATTGTCTCCTAGAAATTGGTCGGCCTGACCAGGCGGCCGTCATGCTCAATGAGGTCATTGCCCAGCTCAGCGTGCCATTCGTCCGTAACCAGTGGTACTTCGTGACTCGTCTGGCCGACGCCCTGGCCCGGCCGGGCAAGCAGCGCGATCTGGACGCCGCTGCCGGGCTGGGCATGCAGTCAATCGACTTGGCCGAGAGCCTGGATTCACACACCGTCGGCCGTCTCCGTGACCTCTGCTTTCAGATGCAGCCGCACGGCACGGTCCCGGCAGTGCGGGACTTCTTGGAGCGGGCGCAGGGGCTTGTGGGGGGATAGGGGCATTGGCCGGACGGGGCGGCGGATCAGGTTCGGTATGTTGCCGGCGTGGCAGACCAGGCAACCGGACAGGCCGTGGACATTTACACCGACGGTGCATGCAGCGGCAATCCGGGGCCTGGCGGGTGGGGCGCCGTTCTGCGGTATGGCACGCGCGAGAAGGAGATCTACGGCGGCGAGCCGGCCGAGACCACCAACAACCGGATGGAGCTGATGGCCCCGATCCGGGCGTTGGAAAGCCTGACCCGGCCGGTGGTGGTGCGGCTGCACACCGATAGCAAGTACGTGCTGGACGGCGTCACGAAGTGGCTGCCGCGATGGAAACGCAACGGCTGGCAGACCTCTGCCAAGCAACCGGTGAAGAACGCCGACCTGTGGCAGCGCCTCGACGCCGCGGTGCAGCGGCATCAGGTGCAGTGGCACTGGGTCAAGGGCCACGCCGGACACCCGGAGAACGAGCGCGCCGACCAGCTGGCGGCCAGGGGCCTGCACGAGGCGTGCGGTCGGGAGGTCACTTCACCTGGCTGTTCACCAGCCGGTGGACACGCTGATGCGACAACCCGGCAGACCTCACCACGTTGATCCCGGCTTCGGGAGGAGTCGGGGACGCCGGCCAGGCCGTCCGGTCGACGAAGATTTGTCCGTAAGTGGGGAACGGCCGAGCGCGTGCCGTGACCGGAGCGTTACAGGGGAAGGATCGACACATGGGCAGGATCAGGGTGGCCATGGTCGCGGCGGGTGCGGGGCTGGTGCTCGCGCTCACCGCGTGCGGGGCGAACAGCTCAAGCTCGGGCGCAGGCGGGTCCGCCGCAGGCACGAAGGTTGGCGTGATCCTGCCGGAGACCGCCACGTCGGCCCGCTACGAGAGCTTCGACAAGCCGCTGCTGGACAAGGCGTTGCGCGCCGAGGGGCTCGACCCGGACATTCAGAACGCCCAGGGCGACGTGCAGAAGTTCGCCACGCTGGCCGACGGAATGATCAACAGTGGGGTACAGGTCCTGATCCTCGACGCGCCGAACAGCGAGGTCGGGTCGGCGGTCACGAGGAAGGCGCAGGCCGCTGGTATCCCGACCATCGACTACGACCGGCTCAACCTGGGCGGGTCCTCGGACTACTACGTTGGGTTCGACGCCGTCGGTGTCGGTGCGCTGCAGGGTGAGGGCCTGGTGCAGGGCGTGGGCGGCAAGCCGGGTGCGAACATCATCGAGATCCAGGGTGCTCCGACCGACCACAACGCCACCCTGCTCTACCAGGGCCAGCAGTCGGTGCTGAAGCCCAAGTACGACTCCGGTGCGTACAAGCTCGCCGGTAGCCAGCGCATCCCCGAATGGAACAACCAGCAGGGCGGTGTCACGTTCGAGCAGTTCCTCACGGCCAACGGCGGCACGGTGGACGGCGTGCTCGCGGCCAACGACGGGATGGCCGGTGCGGTGATCACCGTCCTGCGGAAGACCGGGCTGGCCGGCAAGGTGCCGGTGACCGGCCAGGACGCCACCCCCGAGGGGCTGCAGGCGATCCTGCGCGGCGACCAGTACATGACGGTGTTCAAGCGGATAGCGGACGAGGCGAACACCACAGCCAAACTGGCCGCCGCGTTGGCCAGGGGCGACAGGACGGCTGCCGATGCGCTGGCCACGGGAACCTCAACGGACCCGATGGCCAACCGCACGGTCAAGTCGGTGCTGCTGACCCCAATCCTGATCACCAAGGACAATGTCAAGCAGGTCGTGGACGCCGGGGCCGTCACGGCGTCGGAGATCTGCGTGGCCGATACGGCCGCCGTATGCGGGCAGCTCGGCATCAGGTGAGGGTGAGAACGCGGTGACCAAGCCGATCCTGGAACTCAAGGAGGTCAACAAGAGCTTCGGCCCGGTGCAGGTGCTGCGCGACGTGGACCTCACGATCCGCCGAGGCACGGTCACCGCGCTGGTCGGGGACAACGGCGCGGGAAAGTCGACACTGGTCAAGTGCATCGCCGGGATCCATCCGATGGACTCCGGGGAGATCTTCTGGGACGGCAAGCCGGTGCGGTGCAACGGCCCGAGGGACGCCGCAGCACTAGGCATCGAGGTCGTCTACCAGGACCTTGCGCTGGCCGACAACCTCGACATCGTGCAGAACATGTTCCTGGGCCGCGAACGTGGCCCGGCCTGGGCGCTGGACGAGGCCAGCATGGAGCAGGCCGCGCGCGAGACGCTGACCACACTGAAGGTGCGCACCGTGACGTCGGTCCGCACCCCGGTCGCGGCACTGTCCGGTGGGCAGCGCCAGATCGTCGCCATTGCCAAGGCCGTGCTGCGGGACAGCAAGGTCGTGCTGCTCGACGAGCCCACCGCCGCGCTCGGCGTCGCGCCGACCCACCAAGTGTTGGACCTGGTCCGCCGGTTGGCCGAGCAGGGCCTCGGCGTCGTGCTGATCAGTCACAACATCGCCGACGTGTTCGAGGTCTCGAACCGCAT
Source organism: Pseudonocardiaceae bacterium (assembly GCA_050699675.1). GTDB lineage: Bacteria > Actinomycetota > Actinomycetes > Mycobacteriales > Pseudonocardiaceae. The sequence goes on along the minus strand of JBOHFU010000043.1, from coordinate 9,163 downwards.
CGCAACCCTCTACCTCGGCCAGCTGGTCGCCGACCTGCCCACCCGAGAGCTCACCCACAGCCAGGTCGTCGAGCTGATCACCACCGGCCGGTCCGGCGAGCTCGGCTTGCCCCGTCCCGATACCGGCACCCTCTGAGGCCCGCGGTCGCGGGCCGAAGCATCAGCACGAGGCCCGCGGTCGCGGGCCGAAGCATCAGCACGAGGCGAGGACCAGCGATGACTGACGGCTTCGGCATCGACGCCACCGCGCCCAGCACCGGTGAGGCGCTGGGGGACTGGCTAGCTCGGGTCCGGGGTGGCCAGCTCGGATCGCTGCCGGCATGGCTCGGGCTGATCGTGCTGGCGATCGTGTTCTCGGTGGCCTCGGACAACTTTCGGACCCTGGGCAACATCGCCAACCTGCTCGCCCAGGGCGCCGGCGTCACGATCATCGCCATGGGTCTGGTGTTCGTGCTGTTGCTCGGCGAGATCGACCTCTCGGCGGGCACCGCGTCCGGGGTCACCGCGGCGGTCCTCGCCCTGCACCTTGTCTCCGGCGGCAACCTGCTGGGCGGGCTGGGTCTGGGCGTGTTCGTGGTGTTCTGCGTGCTGCTGGTGCTGGCCATCGGGATCGGCATCCAGCTGCGGATCTGGGCTGCCTCGGTTGCGCCGGCGATCGCGCTGGCCATGGTGCTGCTCGGGGTGGGGCCCAACCCGTGGCTGGCGATGCTGCTCGCGGTGTGCGTGGGCACCTCGATCGGCCTGCTTACCGGCTTCCTGGTGTCCCGGATCGGCATCCCGTCCTTCGTGGTCACACTGGCGTTGTTCCTGGCCTGGCAGGGCGTGATCCTGCAGCTCATCGGTGAGGGTGGGACGCTCGGCCTGCGTGAGGACACCCTGTTCGCGGTGGCCAACGGCAACCTCTCGGTGGCCGGTAGCTGGGTATTGTTCCTGCTCGCAGCCGGTGGGTTCGGCGCCGTCGTACTGGGTCGGCACTACCGGCGGCTGCACGGCGGCCTGGTTACCCAGCCCACCCCGCTGGTGTTTGCCAAGGTCGGGGTGACCGTGGTGCTGGCGGCGGTGGGCACCTACCTGCTCACCCGCAACCGCTCGCAAAGCGCGCTGGTCGAGATCAGCGGCGTGCCGTACGTGGTGCCGATCGTGCTGGTGCTGCTGGTGGCCGGCAGCTACGTGCTGGACCGGACCAGCTATGGCCGGCACATTTACGCCGTCGGCGGTAACGCCGAGGCGGCCCGGCGGGCCGGCATCAACGTGCCCCGCATCCGGGCCAGTGTGTTTGTCATCTCCGCATCGTTGGCCGCCGTCGGCGCGATCGTCTACTCCTCCAAGGTGGGCTCGGTCGACCCGAACGCGGGGGGTGGCACCACGCTGCTGTTCGCGGTCGGCGCCGCGGTGATCGGTGGGACCTCGCTGTTCGGCGGCCGGGGCCAGCTGAGCAACGCGGTGATCGGCGGCGCGGTGCTGGCCATGGTCGGCAACGGCCTGGGGCTGCTCCGCCAGCCGGCCGCTGTGATCCTGGTCGTCACTGGCCTGGTGCTGCTGCTCGCGGCGAGCGTCGACGCGCTGTCCAGGCGAAGGGTCACGGCCAGCCGGTGACCGCGCGGGTGCGACGCTGGTGAGCGTGGGAAGCACGGCCGCCGAGGGCGCTCGCCCGGACGATGCCCGGCGGTACAACCGGCACGCGGTGCTGCGGCGGCTCGGCGACGACGCCCAGCTGATCGGGGCCGCCGAGCTGGCGTTCGGCCCGGTACTGGACGCGGCCGCCAGCGCGGCGACCGCCTAGTGTGTCGTAATCTCTCGGCTCCCGTACTGGTGGGCGATATCTTTCATGAACTTGAGGAACTCTTTGGCGCGGCGACGGTGAAAGCGTTGTCCGGTCACTTGTCCGGTCTTTGATCTCCAGTGCGGCAAACAGGTTTGTGGTGCCGTGCCGGGTGTAGTCGTGGGTGCGCTTCTCGGTCTCACCAAAACTGATCGGCAGCAACGGTTGGGTTCGGTCCAGCGCTTGGAGACCTGGGTCGCGAGAGCTTGAACGTGCCCTGGACATGTGGTTTGAGACCGTGCTCGCGCCACAACTCGGAGACGAAGCTAACGGCCCCTTCACAAGCGCTACCAGTTCCGTCCGCTCCGCGCCAGTAAGTTCCATGTGGCGATTAAACCACAAAAGCAACAGATCGTATACTGATCAGATTGCGACACACCAGTGGTCCCTTGTGGAGTTTTGTCGCAATCCTCAGTTCGATTGCTGGACATTGCCGGTTCACCTTCGGCTGCGGGGGACCGGGCTGATTACTCCAAGCGGACCAACCTCAGTCCCCAGTGCTAACACCCGCCGCGGGCCACGGTATTTGGCTCATCGAAGGGTTTGGCGTGATCCGGGTATCGGAGAACGTCGCCTTGGACAGGTAGCCGTGGTACGGCCCAGCAGCTGATTGGGGTCGGTGTCGACGGTGTAGGTCACTCCGGGCTTGGCGGTCGACAGCCGGTTCGCGAGCTCGGCCACGACCTGCTCCGCCGTGAGGGGTTGCTGATCGGTCGCCGGTGGTTGCTCGGCGTGCCGGCCGGTGCCCGGGGCAGCCGGTGGACGTGCACGCGGCGAGCAGCACCTAGGCCCAGGATCACGGGGAGTGCGCGGAGGGTCCATCGGAGTTCGCTCCTGTTCTCCCCCTCGGAGGGCTCATCGCCACAGGGAGGCGCGATGGTTGGGGACCCCCCACCAACGCCAGAACCCCCCGGATCGGGGCCCGGCGACCGCGCCAAGGGGATCAGCTGCTGTCGGCGTCCGTGCTCGACTACGCGCTGCCGTGTGAACCTCAGGAGGCGGACGTCAGACGCGTGGTCTGTAGGTCAGTCGGCAACAGCGCCACCATCTGGTTATGGCTTGGCCACTGCTCAGTGCTGCCCCCGGCTGCATGGATCGCAGATCGTATCGCGGCTTGCCCGATTGCGATGGCCTCGTGCTCCGACGCCGCCTGCACGGACACCTCAATCTCCACGACCCGTTCGCTCCGGTCAGCCGACACCGCCGAGTCCATGACCACCTCCGGCGTGCACCGCTCCTGCTCCAGCAGGGCCTCAGTCACCGCGTCAGCGTGCTCGAGGAGGTCCGCCTCCCCCCCGACGGTGAACGTCCAGTGAATCAACATGGCGACTGTCATCACGCACCTCCCTGGGTCGCGCACGGCTGCCGTCTCAACCAACTTAACGCCTGGCGGCCGTAGTAGGGATTGCTCGGAGTGAGATGGATCGACCGCTGATGGTCCCCGCACGGACATTTCACCCGGTAGTACGTTCCTGAGTCCTCGATCCGCCAGCCAGCCTCGTGGAAACTGACGAGCACGGCCTCAAGATCCTTGTCGGGATGCCTTCGCCAGTAACCCATCTCAGTTCCCTGTAGGTCTTGTCGCCGCTCGGGTCGTCCCTGTTACCAGGGGTGGTGTGATGGGCGAGTGCTGGACGGTTGGTCTGCGACGGCCAAGGCCGGCTGCTGCGCGACGACATGACGACATGCCGGTGCTGCACGTCGTCGAGGGGCTTCTGCGGATCATGGAGCGTCGCGCGAGGCTGCTCGGGCTCGATGCGCCCGCCCGCAACCACGCACGTTAGCACCGGCGGTGCCGCTGACCTCGACGCCGCACTCACCGAGCTGGAACGCGAGATGCTTAAGGCCGAGCGGCGTCGAGCGCGGCGATGAAGTTGCGCTTTCGCCGGTGAGCCGCGCGCAGACTCCGCACGTAGTCAGCGAATTCCGCCGAGGCACCGACCCGCTCGTAGCACCCACTCACCTCTGTGAGCAGGCTCACTGCATGCTCGTAGCCATCACGCTTGGCGACCTCAACGGCGGCCTCGACCTGGCGGCAGAACACCGGGATGGCATCCCGGGGGTGCTGCGGTGCCCGCTGCCGGGCCAAGGTCAACCACACCCCTTCCAGACAGCCACCGTCGTGCGCCGCCTCCCACGCGGCCTGGACATCTCCCTCCTCGAGGAGAACGTTGACCAGAACGGAATGGCCCATGGGCCTGGGCCAGTGGTATCCCTTGACGGGCGGTGGTGGCGTCGCGAGGGGCGGTTGTTTGCGCAGCTCGTCAAGGGCGCGTTCGCGCCACCGCGCCCAGCTGCCGTCGGCCTCCCCGTATTCCCGCAAACGCTGGTAGCCCTCGACTGAGGGAACCACCGCGAAGTCCTGCCACGTCAATTCCACGGCCTCACCGTGGTGACCCAACTGCGCGCACAGTGACGCAGCCAACCACCGAAGATCAGGCAGACCGGGCTCGATACGCCCCTGGAACTCCGCCAGACCTCGCCGCGCCCACTCCAGTGCCTGCTCGACCCGTACGGCCGCCATGAGCTCCTGGCAGATCCGCTGGAAGCGGCCGGCTGAGCGCAGATCCCAGGCGAGCACGCCGACTACCGCGTCGACCCCGTCGGCCTTCGCTGCCCGCTCGGCCAGCCCCAGAATCGTGGAATGGTGCACATCAGCCACATCGGCGCTCGTCCCGGCAACCAGCCGGGGCAGCCGCTGCAGCTCCTCGGTGATGAGGCCACGCAGGGTGGCAACCCCCGCCGGTCCCAGGACGTCGGCGTAGTCGGCGACGACATTGACGAAAACGCCCCATTCATCGTTGGTGGCCCGGGTGAACAGCCGCTGCGCCAAGGCCGTGGGGTCAGGATTGCCCGCCGCGCACGCCCGCACGTGGATCTCCTGCGCCCAGACCAGGCAGCCGTGCGTGTCCCCGTCGTCCTGAACACGTTCGACGGCTTGCTCCAGCAGGTCGATAGCGTGTTCGGCCAGCTCGATCGCCTGGTCGGGATGACCGTCGCGGATCAGGTCCGCGAGCAACTCCAGCGCGCGGTGCACGCCGAAGACATAGGTCGCCGCTTCGTCCCACTCGACGTACTCGTCCACCCAGATCGCCCGGTCCAGCTCCCGCCGCACAACCTGCGCACCATCCGAGCCCGCCGCCGCAACCTGCAGCCCAGCCAGCAGCACCGGATCACTCACGGCCGCGTGGAGCAGCCGTTCGGTCAGCCATACCGGGGACTGGGCGAGGAGGAAGTCCCGAAGCTTCTGGTCACTGCACGCCGACGCCATAGCGAGCCATCCTGCCCAACTACCCGTTGCCCGCGAAGCTAGGGTTCCCGAGGTGGTTAATACGTGCACCGATGTTGCCTGCGCGGCACGGCACTGCGAGGCGCTGAGCCGAGCACATCGCCTGGCCACCTGGGTGGGCGAAGGCAGGCCCGTCACGCCCAAACACGTGCTGCGGCCGAGCGACGTGCCAGCGGCGGCACGAGTCCTGGGCACTGGCCACCGACCCGCCACCGTCGGTCCTCGAGCATTGGGAGCGCGCACGCGACGCGCTCATCTTCGAGGATTCGTATGTCGCCGATCCGTTCTTCTCCACCTATCGCCACAAATACGGTGATCCCTTCACGGCGATATCCGACCTGCTCGTCGAGTTCGGCGCCGCCACGCGAGACGGCGCGCAGCTGGAGATGACGCCACTCGGTCGCTGGGCTGTGCAGGAGATGCACGCACGCATGCCCAAACCGATCAGCGCGGACCTGCCGGCGGACGAATTGATCGCCCGAGTCGCTGACAGCGATGAGAACGACTCATGGCAGGCCGCGCAGCCCTGGTTGGTCGGCCGAGCCGCGCCGCCGGCGGCCCGCGAAATCCTGGCGGCCGCAGCGGCTGCCACCCCCGCGCAGCGCATTGCCGCCGTGGAGATCGTCGATGCGCTCGGTGAGCCGGCCCAAGCCGCCTGGCGCGACGTCACGACCGTGCCGAATCTCGGGGCGCACGCCCGCATGGCCCTCGCCGGCTGGCGGCGGCCGCAAGCATCGAGCCCCGAGGACTCGGCCTGGCTCGCGGTCGAGTACGCCGTGGCCGCCCTCACCGATTCCGGACCCGATGAAGCGTTGTCCTGCATCGACGAGCGGATAGCCGGCCAGGACCTCGACTCCCGGATGCAAGCAATCCGACATGGCAACCACCCGGACACCGGCGCCCTGGTCAATGCGCTGACCACTTTCGTCGCGTCAGGCACCAAGCCGACCTCGTCCCAGGTCTATCAGCTCAAGATCTCACTGAAGCGAATGCGGAATCCGATCTGGCGCCGAGTGCTGGTACCCGCCACCGCCCGCCTCGGCCTGCTCCACCAGGTGATCCAGATCGTGATGAACTGGGGCGGCGACCATCTCCATGCATTCTTCGTGGGCAACGAGCACTACGGTGATCCTTTCAACAGTCCCGACCTCGACGATGAAGAGAGCCTTCGGCTGAGCGGCGCGTTCACTCCGTCCATCAAGACGATCACCTACCTCTACGACTTCGGCGCCAGCTGGTACCACGACATCACGTACGAGAGGGTGCTCGATCTCGAAGTCGACGCGACTTACCCGGTCTGTGTCACCGGCAGGGGCGACTTCCCTATCGAGTACTGGAACGATGAGGACGACAACCAGGAGCCGATCCCCTTCGACAAAGACAAAGTCAACATCCGCCTGGCCGAGCTGGCCCGCCACTCGAATTGAGCAGGCCATCACCACCGGCTCGCCGCACCTGCGCGGTGATCTACGCCCCAGGCAATGACTCTGAATCGCTCCGTCGTGCCGTGTCCGGCAGCCGCTTGATCTTCTCGCCCACTGGTGCCCTCGCGTCATGGGCTGCCGAGCTGCGATCATGGTTGGAGTACTCCGTGTTGTAGCGCAGGAGGTCGACATGGCTGACCCGAGGCGGGACCGACCGCCCTCGCTCGGCGAGCTGCGGACCTCGGTGGGCTCCTGATGGATCTCCGTGACTTCTTTGGAGGCCCGGTGGACGTGGTCACGCCGGCCGCGCTGCAGGAGCGGGTTCGCAGCACAGTGATGCGTGAGGCAGTACCGCTGTGAGAGCTGACCGCGACCGCCTGGCCGACGTGCTGGAAGCCATCGAGCGCATCGAACGCCACACGAGCGCCGGTCGCGAGGTCTTCGACGCCGATGAGCTCGTCCAGGTCTGAGGTGTGGTGGCCAGGGTCTTTGTCAGCCATGCCAGCGAGGATCGCACGCTGGCCGGTGAGGTGCACCGATGGCTGGTGGAGGCTGGTCATGAGGTGTTTCTGGACCAGGATCTGCGCGACGGCATCACTCTCGGCGAGGAGTGGGAGCAGCAGCTGCATGAGCGGCTGCGGTGGGCCAACGCGGTGGTCTGTGTGGTCACCTCGGCGTACCTGGACTCGACGTGGTGTGCCATCGAGATCGGTATTGCCCGGTCACGGGGGAGTCAGTTGCTGCCGCTGTGCGCCGAGCCGAGGGTGACTCACCCGCTGCTGACGTCACTGCAACACTTCGACTACACGACGGATCTGCCCACAGTCCGCGCCGCAGTGCTCAAGGCGTTGCACCGGGTCGACACCGCCTGGCCGGACGATCGTTCCCCGTTCCCGGGGCTGCGCCCGTTCGAGGTCGACCAGCATCGGGTGTTCTTCGGGCGCGCCGACGAGGTGGGACACCTCGCCGAGCTGCTGCGATCCCCCGCCGAACGCGCCGAGGGTGCGGCGCTGCTGGTGGTGGGTCCCTCCGGGTGCGGCAAGTCCTCACTGGTCCGCGCCGGGCTGCTGCCAGTGATGGCCGACCAGCCGGGTTGGCGGACCCTGCCACCGATCCTGCCGGGTGCCGACCCGGTGGCGGCGCTGGCCCGGGAACTGGCCAACGCGGCGCGGCAGAACACGCTGGGCTGGACGCTCGAACACGTCCACCATCAGCTCGGCCAGCGGGGCCTGACCGGCCTGGCCGACGAGCTGCTGCTGGCCGCCCCCGCCGGTCCGCAGCGGCACCTGCTGATCGTGGTGGACCAGTTCGAGGAACTGCTCACCCAGACCACCCCCACCGAGCGAGCCCGGTTCACCGAGCTACTGCGCCCAGCGCTGACCGGCCCGGTGCGCGTGGTGGCCACCCTGCGCCCAGAGTTCCTCGACCAACTGCTGATCGATCCCGAGCTAGCCGCCCTGCCGACCCGGACCTACACCCTGCGTCCGCTGCGTCGCGAGGCCCTCCGCGCCGTCATCGAAAGGCCGGCCCAGCTGGCCGGGATCGACGTGGAGGACGGGCTGGTGGACCGGCTGGTCGACGACACCGACAGCGGGGAAGCCCTGCCGCTGCTGGCGTTCACCCTGGCCCAGCTCGCTGAGGGCGTCAGCCGCGGCGGACGGCTGTCCAGTGCACGCTACAACCAGCTCGGCGGGGTACAGGGTGCCCTGACCTGGCAGGCCGACGCGGCGCTGACCGACGCCATCACTGCCGGCGGACGGAGCCGCGTGCAGGTGATCGCCGGGTTGCTACGACTGGTCACCGTCGATGAGCAGGGCCGCCCCACCCGCTGGCGAGTCCACCGTGCCGAGCTACCCGATCACGTGGTCACCGAGCTGAACGCTTTCGTCGCGCGACGACTGCTGACCACCGACGCCGACAACGGCACCGCCGTGATCGGCGTTGCCCACGAAGCATTCCTGTCCGCCTGGTCCCCGCTGGCCGAAGCGATCGCGGAGAACGTGTCGGCCCTGCGCGCTCGGCGGGCGGTCGAGCACGCTGCCACCGAATGGGACGGCGACGGCCGTGCGCGCGAGCGGTTGTGGGGTGGCGGCCAACTCGCTGGCGCTGTCGCCGACATCGGCGCCCGGATCAGCGCGGGCAACGCACCCCCACCGGGACAACGAGGCCCGGCACGCTGGTTGCCTCGGCGACCCCGGGTACTGGTCACCGACCAGGTCGCGCTCAGCCCGACCGCCCGGGACTTCCTGCACACCAGCATCCGCCGCGACCGGTTCCGCCGCAGACGGGGTGTCGGCGTGCTGTCGGTGCTGCTCATCCTCACCCTGATCGCAGCAGGTCTCGCGGTCGACCAGCAAAGCAGGGCGCAGGAGCGGCAGCGGGTCGCCACTGCTCGCCAGCTCGTCGCCCAAGCAGGCACGCTCCTGGGCTCCGATCCGCGTACTGCCCTCCGGCTCGGCGTGGCCGCGGAAAGGATCCATCCCGGTGGGGAAACCCGTGGCGGCCTGCTCGGCCTCCTTTCCCGTACCCGATACGCAGGCGCACTCACCGCCCACACAGACTGGGTGATCCCGGTGGCCTTTGCCCCCGACGGGCGAACCCTGGCCACCGCCAGCAGGGATAGCACGG
>JBOHFU010000042.1:3848-14448 GCA_050699675.1 Pseudonocardiaceae bacterium | reverse complement strand
GCGGTATCCCGGCGATCGTCGAACTCGACGCACGCGCCTGCGCCTATCTGAACTCAGCACCGTGATGCATCCACTCGATGCGGACCACACGGTCGCTTTGAACCGGGTCACCCGGATGCCCAGCCCGGCTACAACCCTGGCAGAAGGGGAGCTTCATGGCAGGCCAGTCGTTTGAAGTCGAGCCCATCGCGCAGGTGATCGGTGGGCGTATCGAACCGACCGATGACTACTGGGGCGGCACCCACTCCATCATCCGAATCGACAGCAGCCGCTTCGACGCCGACGCGACGGCAGGACTAGATGCGTTCTCCCACCTAGAAATCGTCTTCCGCTTCCATCTCACCGATCCGACCGACCTCAATCTCGGCGCACGCCGACCACGAGACAACCCAGACTGGCCCGAAGTCGGCATCTTCGGCCATCGGAATATGCGTCGGTTGAACTGGCTGGGTGTCTCGCGTTGCCGTCTGATCAAGGTCGATGACCTCGACTTGCATGTCGAGGAGCTCGACGCCGTCGACGGCACACCCGTACTCGACATCAAGCCCTGGTTCCACGAGTTCGGCCCGCGTGGCACCGTTCGGCAGGCCGCGTGGTCGAGCGAGATGCTCACCGAGTATTTCGCCACACGGCCACGCGACTCGTGAACCACAGAGAACTTGCGTGTAAGGCCAGCCCCCGGCGACCTTGTCCTCGACCCGCAGTGTTGACCGTATCCGCTACCTCTCCCGGCAGCTGAAGCCGCATGCCAAGGTCCCGGCCGTATGGGACTTCCTGGAGCGGGCGCAGGGATTTGCGGCGGTGCAGGGATGACTACGTAGCTAGCTTCCATCCTGGCTGCGACCACGGGCGCGATCCGTCTAGCGGGGCCTGGAAGCTGGTGGGCCTGATAATGAAGGGCGGCCAGCTACCCTGAGCCGGTGTCCCTCCCGCCGCAGTCCCCGCGCGCCGCGTTGCTCACCCTTGGCTGCGCCCGTAACGAGGTCGATTCCGAGGAACTGGCGGGTCGCCTGACCGAGGATGGCTGGGAGCTGGTGGATGCCGACGGCGGCGCGGCCGACGTGGTGGTGGTCAACACCTGCGGTTTCGTCGCCGCTGCCAAAAAGGACTCCATTGACACCCTGCTCGCCGCCGCGGACACCGGCGCCAAGGTGGTCGCCGTGGGTTGCCTCGCCGAGCGTTACGGCACCGAGTTGGCGCAGAGCCTGCCGGAGGCCGACGCGGTACTGGGTTTCGACGCCTATCCGGAGCTGGGTGGTCGGCTGCGCGACGTGCTCGCGGGCCAGCCGGTGCCCGCACACCGGCCCGTGGACCGCCGCACCCTGCTACCGATCACCCCGGTGTCCCGGCCTGCCGCGCTCGCGGCCGGTCCCGCGCTGCCCGGGCACGGCTGGGGACCGCGAGTGCCACGCCGCCGGCTGGACGACTCCCCGGTCGCCCCACTGAAGATCGCGTCGGGCTGCGACCGGCGCTGCACGTTCTGCGCCATCCCCACCTTTCGCGGCGCGTTCGTGTCCCGCCCGGTCGACGAGGTGCTGGCCGAGGCGGCGTGGCTGGCCGGCACGGGAGTCCGCGAGCTGGTGCTGGTCAGCGAGAACTCCACGTCCTACGGCAAGGACCTGGGCCGTCCCGGCGCCTTGGAGGAGCTGCTGCGCCGGTTGGCTGCCGTTCCCGGCATCCTGCGCACCCGAGTCTCCTACCTGCAGCCGGCCGAGACCCGTCCTTCGCTGGTCGCCGCGATCACCGGTACCCCCGGGGTGGCCGACTACTTCGACCTGTCCTTCCAGCACGCCAGCGAGCCAGTGCTGCGACGAATGCGCCGGTTCGGCTCAGGAGAGTCCTTCCTGGCGCTACTGGGCCAGATCCGGCACCGGGCGCCCGAAGCGGGGGCGCGCAGCAACGTGATTGTCGGTTTCCCCGGAGAGACCGAGGCCGACGTCGCTGAGCTGGAGCGCTTTCTCACCGAGGCACGGCTGGACGCGGTGGGGGTATTCGGCTACTCCGACGAGGACGGCACCGAGGCCGCCGGCTTGCCCGGACAGCACCACGAGGACATCGTCGCCGAGCGCGTGGCCCGGGTCAGCGGGCTGGTCGAGCAGCTCACCGCACAGCGCGCCGAGGAACGGGTCGGGGACACCGTCGCTGTGCTGGTCGAAGACGATGGTGACGAGACGGTAGGGCGCTCCGAGCATCAGGCCCCCGAGGTGGACGGCGAGTGCGTGTTCACCGGGCCGGGAGCCGACTCGTTCACGGCCGGCGACCTGGTGCGCTGCCGGGTACTCGCGGCCCGAGGCGTCGACCTGGTCGTCGAGCCGGTGGAGTTGATCGCGGCTGCCGGCGGCCCGCCGTGAGCCCGCCGCCAGCGGCGGATGTCCCGCTCTGGAACCTGGCCAACCTGCTCACCATGTCGCGGCTGGCGCTGGTGCCGGCCTTTCTGCTCGCGTTGTTCATCGACAACGGCACCGACCCCTTGTGGCGGGTGACCGCTGCCATCATCTTCGGCATCGCCTCGCTCACCGACCGGTTCGACGGCGATCTGGCCCGACGTCGCGGGCTGGTCACCAACTTCGGCACGATCGCCGATCCGATCGCGGACAAGGCGCTCATGGGGGCAGCGCTGGTGGGCATGAGCCTGCTCGGCGAGCTTGCCTGGTGGATCACCATCCTGATCGGCGTCCGCGAGCTGGGTGTCACCGCGCTGCGGTTCTGGGTGCTGCGCTACGGGGTGATCCCGGCCAGCCGTGGCGGGAAGGTGAAGGCGCTGGCGCAGGTTGTGGCGATCGGGCTCTACGTGCTGCCGCTGCCGCTGTCGGCCTATCCGGTGCGCTGGGCTGTGATGGGCGTCGCGGTGGTGCTCACCGTAGTCACCGGCATTGATTATGTGGTGCGTGCGCTGCGGCTGCGCGCCACCGGTCGCCGGGCGGTCGCGCTGCCATGATCCCGAGGACTGGAATGCTGCGACGCGCGGTGGCGTTCGCCCACGGCGGACGCCTGAGCAGTCGGCTCTGAGTACGGTAGGAGCAGGGAGCCGGTGCCCGATAGCCCCGGCCGACACCCAGAAGGGAAACGCGATGACGCTGCTGCGGGAGGCTATCGGCGAGCGGCTGCGCCGGACGCGGACCTCGCAGCGCCGCACGCTGCGCGAGGTGTCCCGGGTTGCCCGGGTGAGTCTGGGTTATCTCTCCGAGGTGGAGCGGGGTCGCAAGGAGGCGTCCAGCGAGCTCCTCGGATCCATCTGCGATGCGCTTGACCTGCCGCTGGACGAGCTCTTGCGGCTGGTGGCGGATGATCTCGGCCCGGTGTACCTGCCTGAGGTGCCCGATACGGTTCCGGCCGAGCTGGTTGCGGCCTGAGCCTCCCCTGAGGGGACAGCGCCGGATCCGGGGTAACCCCCAGTTCTCCCTGGGGCCGGTGGAAGCGCTGCCTCGCACCTGACACCATGGAGTCAGCACGCGGCTCTGCTATCGGCTGGGGCGCATGTCGGGTGGGGCGAAGCCGGGCCCGATTCGTCACAAGGAGGCAGCGGAGGAGATGGCCAACCCGTTCGTGAAGGCATGGAAGTACCTCATGGCGGCGTTCTCGTCCAAGATCGACGAGCACGCCGATCCCAAGGTGCAGATCCAGCAGGCCATCGAAGACGCGCAGCGGCAGCACCAGGCACTGTCCCAGCAGGCCGCCGCCGTCATCGGCAACCAGCGCCAGCTGGAGATGAAGCTCAACCGGCAGCTAGGTGAGATCGAGAAGTATCAATCCTCGGCGCGGCAGGCATTGGTGCTTGCCGAAGAGTCGCGGGGCAAGGGCGATGAGGCCAAGGCGCAGCAGTACGAGCAGGCCGCCGAGTCCTTTGCCACTCAGCTGGTGACTGCGGAGCAGTCCGTGGAGGATCTCAAGACGCTGCACGACCAGGCTCTGCAGGCCGCGGGCCAGGCCAAGCAGGCGGTCGAGCGCAACGCTGTGGTGCTGCAGCAGAAGATCACGCAGCGGACCAAGCTGCTCTCTCAGCTGGAGCAGGCGAAGATGCAGGAGCAGGTCTCCGACTCGCTGCGGTCGATGTCCGAGCTGGCCGCGCCGGGCAACACACCGTCGCTCGACGAGGTCCGGGACAAGATTGAGCGCCGGTACGCCAACGCCGTCGGATCTGCCGAACTGGCCCAGAACTCCGTGCAGGGGCGGATGCTCGAGGTGCAGCAGTCGACGCTGGACATGGCGGGTCGCTCCCGGCTGGACCAGATCCGCGCCTCGATGCACGGCACGCCAGTCGCGGGTGAGGTCACCGCTGGTGAGCCCGCACCACAACCCGCCTCGCCGCAGCAGGCTCTGCCCCCGAACAGCCAGCCCCAGCCCGAGCAGGGCTAGCCAGCCCCAGCCCGGGCAGGGCTGACCGGTACCCGGTCAGGCCTCAGGCATGTCGGCTTCGGTGCGCCGTCGGAGCTGGGTCGTGCGCAGCATCCGGGCCAGTAGCACGTCGAAGGCCACTGCGATCTCCCGCGCTCCGGGGGTCCCCCAGCGCTGGATCGGCAGGCCGGCGCCCTGGGCCTGCTGTACCGCCGAGCGGTCTGGCAGCACGGTGGGCAGCACCAGCGGCCCGAAGATCTCCCGGAGTTCGTTGATCCGGTAGTTGTGCTCGCTGGAGCGCACCCGGGCCCGGTTGACCACCACGCCCAGAGCTTGCAGGTCGGGGTTGCGCTCGCGTTCGTGCTGCACGGCTTCGAAGGCGCGCTGTACGCCGGCGACTGCATAAATAGTCGGTTCGGTGACCAGCAGCGCGCGATCGGCGGCGACCAACGCCGAGCGGGTCAGCAGACCCAACGAGGGCGGGCAGTCCAACAGCACCAGCCGGTACGGTGGATCGTCCTGATCGTCGGCTGTGTCGTCCAGGGTGGACAGCGCCTGGTCCAGCCAGCTGAGCTGGGTGACGTCGGGAGCCGGCCGATTGTGCGCCTCGGCCTCCTCGGCGCTGACCAGAACATCCAGGCCCTCGCCCCAGCCGCTGGGCGCGATCGCAGACCTCAGCACCGAGAGGTCCGGATCGGCCAGCACGTCGGCCAGCGTCGACTTCGTCGCGTCGGGATCCAGCGCTGCGGTGCAGTTGCCCTGCGGATCGAGGTCCACGACCAGGGTGCGGATCTTCCGCTGCAGGGCAGCCCCGGCGAGCCCGAGCACCACCGAGGTCTTGCCAACTCCGCCCTTGAGGCTGAGCACCGCCACGGTTCGCACCGGGGCAGCTTATGGTGCCCCGGCTCAGTGGTACGCCGCAGCGTCCCCCGGGGCGTCGGCTAAGATGGCAGAATCGAACAGGAGTTCGAGATTTCGCGGAGGGTGCCGTGGGGCGCAGCGCTGATTTACCCCGTGCTGACCTTCCACCACGCGGCGCGGCGAGCCGTGCAGACGACTGTGGCTGCCACCTGCTGCACGTCGATATGGATGCCTTCTATGCCTCAATCGAGATTCGCGAACGTCCTGAGCTAGCCGGGCTGCCGGTTGTGGTAGCGGGCGGCAGCAACCCGGCCGGGAACCGCGGTGTCGTGCTCTCGGCGAGTTACGAGGCCCGGGCTCACGGGGTCCGCTCGGCGATGCCGGTGGCCCAGGCCCGCCGGCTGTGCCCGCAGGCGGAGTTCGTGCCGCCGCATTTCCCTCGCTATGCAGAGGTCTCCCGCGGGGTGATGGCGCTGTTCCGCGAGATCACCCCGCTGGTCGAGCCGCTGAGCCTGGACGAGGCATTCCTCGACGTCGGCGGGTCGTTGCGCAGGCTGGGGATGAGCCCGGCCGGGATCGGGGACTGGATCCGCGGACAGGTCTATGACGCCCACCGGGTGACCTGCTCGGTGGGCGTGGCCTCGAGCAAGTTCCTTGCCAAGCTCGCCTCCGGACTGTCCAAACCAGACGGGTTGCTCGTGGTGCCCGCCGACGGCGCGCTGGAATTCCTGCACCCATTGCCGCTGTCGGCGTTGTGGGGAGTGGGCCGGCGCACTGCTGAGGCGTTGCATCGGTTGGGGTGCCACACGGTGGCCGACGTCGCGAGCACTCCGCTGCCCGCGCTGCGCCGTGCGGTGGGCGTCGCCTCGGCCCAGCACCTGCATGAGCTGGCCAACGGTCGTGACGAGCGGCGGGTGGTACCTGATGCACCGGAGAAGTCCGTGGGCGCGGAGGAGACCTTCGCCCACGACGTGGCCAACCGGGCGGTGCTGCGCCGCGAGCTACTGCGGCTGGTCGAGCGCACGACGGCCGCACTCCGTTGCCGCGGCCTGTGCGGGCGGACGGTCGCGCTGAAGATCCGTTATCCCGACTTCACCACCATCACCCGCTCCCGAACCTTGACCGGTCCGACCGACTCCGCGCAGGAGGTATTCGGGGTGGCCGCCGAACTGCTGGATGGTCACCTGCCGCGCGGGGCGACGGTCCGGCTGCTGGGGGTGCGGGTGGAACAACTGGTCGGGAGTGCCGCGGCCGAGCAGCTCACCCTGGACGGTGCCCACGCGAACTGGCCGGAGGCCGAACGGGCCGCGGACGCCGCGCGGTCGAAATTCGGCAGCGCAGCAGTGCGGCTGGCAACCCTGCTGGACGCCCCGGGGCGGTCCGATCCGGGCGATAACCGGTCGTCACCTGAAACGAGTCAGCGGATCGGCTAGTCGGCGCAGCCTCGGGCTCGTATCCTCAACAGCAGGAGCCCACGGTGGGCGCCCGGCGACGCCACGTACTACGGTCGGGACTAGCCACCATCGTCCGCCATCGAAAAACCGGAGTGCCGGAGGAGGAGCGATGCCACTCTCCGAGCACGAGCAGCGTCTGCTCGACCAGATTGAGCGCGCGCTCTATGCAGAGGACCCCAAGTTCGCGTCGAACGTCCGGGGTGCCCGGATGCGCAACCGGTACCACCGCCGCCGGATCCAGGGAATCGCGCTTTTCGTGCTGGGCTTACTGCTGCTGGTCGCTGGTGTGATGCTCCCAGTCCGCCCGGTGGGGATCCCGGTGATCAGCGTCCTGGGTTTCCTGGTGATGTTTGCCGGGGCCGTCGTCGCGATCTTCTCCCGCCGTGGTGCTGGCGATGGCGGGGCGTCACCTGATCGGTCGGCCACCGGGCAAGGCCGCGGCACGCTGGCCCAGCGGATGGAGCAGCGGTTCCGCCGCCGCTTCGAGGACCATTAGCTAGCGAGGCGCTAGCGCCCCGCGATCAGCGCCGCCGGTGCAGCAGCGAGCGCGGTAGTAGCCGGGTCATCCGGGTCGGCGGGGCACACCGCGCCAAGCTGGTGCGCACGGCTTCGAGGGCACCGCGGAGTTCACGATCGGCGTCACGGGTGCTGGTGGTGGTGTGGCCGGGAATGCGAGGGGCGTACCAGGTTCGCTCCACCGCACCGACCAGGGTGTGCAGCCCGGTTTGTCCAGGTTCGTCCAGGGCATGCTCGTCGGCCAGCCGCCGGGCCGTCGCCCGCACGGTCTCGCCAACTGGGAGCACCACGCCACGGTCTGCGGACTCAGCCAACACCTCCTCCCAAGCGGCGCTGACCGCGTCCGGTCCGCCGGCGCCGACAAGGTACAACCGCCGCCGACGGCGGACCTCGCGCACCGTCAGCGGGGTGAGCCCCGCCAGCACGGCGACCACCAGCAGTCCGACGACGGCCAGCCCGATCCTGGTGCCGACGCCGAGTCCGGGATCACCGGCGCCAGGATCCTGCGACGCCCCGGCGACCGCGTCCGGCGTCGGTGCGGTGGGTGCGGTCGCCGGAGGGGAGGCCGGCGTCGGCGCTTCCCCGGGCTGGGGCCCGCCAGGCGCCACATAGCCCGGTATCGCAGTGCGCCCGTCGGACAACGGGGTCGGATCGAACGGCAGCCACCCAACGCCCGGGAACCATGCTTCCACCCAGGCGTGCGCGTCCTCAGTGGTGATCAACCGGGAGTCGCCCGTGGCGATGCCGGGGGTGAAGCCGACCGCGACCCGGGCCGGTATGTGCAGCGTCCGTAGCATGATCGCCATTGCCGAGGCGAACTGCTCGCAGTAGCCCCGGTGGCCGGTGAACAGGAAGTCTACCAGGGCGTCCCCGCTGTTACCCGGCGCAGTTCGCAGGTCGTAGCTGAACCCGCTGCCGGGCTGGGTGAACCACTGGTTGACGGCGACGGTGGCGTCGAATGCCGTGCGGCTGCCCGCAGTGACCTGGGCGGCCAGCTGGGCCACCCGCCGGTTCACCCTGCCGGTGTCGAGGTAGCGCGGATCGATCGTGGCGAATGGCGCGCCGATGCCGGGACCCGCCGCGCGGAGTAGCTGTGGATCCGGCTGGGGCAGCACCCCGAACTCGGTGTAGGACTGCGCCCGCTGGCGGCGGTCGGAGAAGATGGTGGTCGCGTCGGGGTCGTAGTTCCAGTCCGGGCCGATGTCGGCCAGGACCAGCGGGTAGCCGAAGGACGGCAGCCAGTTGTCCACGTAGTTGATCGGTTCGATCTGCACCTGCACCACCGACCCGGCGACCGGCTCGGTCACCCCGTCGGGCAGTGGCAGCCGCGTGGGCTGCTGCCCGCCGCCCGCGGGTACCGCGCCATCCAGCGGGTCCCGCAGCCAGCCCACCCGAGCGTCGAACCGGCTCAGCGTCAGCGCCCGCAGGTAGGCGCGCTGTTCCAGTCCCCGGACTCGGAACAGGTCCACGACGTCCCCAGCGTTGAGCTGGCCGCGCAGCGAGGTGAAGGGGTTCAGCCCGATCCCGCTGATCTGCCGGCCATTGCCAGCGCTCAGGTGACTGGTACCCACGGCGGTGGCCGACGCGCCGACGAGCAACGCCACCACCAGGGCACCGGCGCCCACCGTGATCGCCGCGGGTGCCGCACCGAGGTGCCCGCCAGGGCCGGCGAAGTCGCTCCATGCCAGGTGCCGGCGTGGAGCGGGCCGGTCCTCGTTCTTGACGGTGAGCAGCAGCAGCGCGAAACCTAGTGCTCCCAGCGCGAAGGTCCACCAGGGCAGTAGCTGATCCGACAGCGCGGCAGGCACTACGACCACGCCCACCAGCACCAACCCAGAGGTGGCGGGAGCGGCGGCCGAGACGGCGAGGGTGTCCACAACGATGGCGACCAGTCCGAAGGCGACCACCACCAGGCAGAGCAGTTCGGCGCTCTCCGGTACGGGAGGTATGCCGTCCCGAACCTGCTGGGTGGCCCGTCCGAGTAGCGACCTCAGCTCGGCGGTCGCGGCTGAGCCAGGCAGCACGACGAGCCGGCCGCTACCTGTGAACACCGCGGTGACCAGCCCCACCAGCGCGGCGAGTTGACCGGCCGCGACCACGATCGGCGGCATCCGCAGCGAACGCAGCAGCACCCCGGCAGCGACCACGACTGCAGTGGTCACCACCACCAAGCCCCACCAGCGCGACCCAGCGAGCAGGCCGGTCAACGACGTCGCGGTGAGTGCAACGGCCAGCCCGGCCACCGTGCTGGTCACCGCGCCGGTCACTATGCCGCTTGCTGCGCCGCTCATTGCGAAGGCCAGCGCCCGGGCAGCGAGCCTGCTGATGGCTCTCACCGCAGCGCCTCCCACTTGCTGCGGGAGCTGATGCACAAGCGATCCCACACCAGCGCGGGCGGTTGTTCCGGGCGGGCCACCGTGACCGACCAGCCCGCCGCGACGAGCAGGCGGGCGGCCTGCGCCGGATGGGGCGGGGCCGCAATGGGTGAGCCGTCCCCCCCAGCGCTCCAGGCTGCGACGTCGAGCAGTACGGCGTGGCTGCGCATCCCGCGCGGGCGGTGCGTCAGCAGCTGTTCGACGGCTGCCGGTCCGACCGCCCCGAGCACCGCAACCACCTCCTGACCCCCGGCCAGCGCCGGGCCGCTGGCGAGGTCGGGCTGGTGGCTCGCGCGCAGCGCGGCGAGCGCGTCGAGCCCGGTGTCGATGGTGTGGTTGGTCACGTCGGTTCCGCTGGCGCGCGCCACGCCGTCCTCGGTGGCCAGCCGGACCCGTTGCCCGTGCCGTACGAGGTGCACGTAGACGCTGGCGGCCAGCGACACCGCGTACTCCAGGCTCGAGGTGGGGCCACTGCCGCGGTGTGCCGCGGCGCGGTGGTCCAGCAGCACGGTGGCACCGCCGCGCCAGGGCCACTCTTGCACCCGCACCATCAACTCGTCTCGCCGGGCCGTCGTGCGCCAGTGCACCTGGCGCAGGTCATCGCCTTGCCGGTAACTGCGCACCACGACGGCGTCCTGACCGGGCCCGGCGCCCACCCGCCCGGCGCCCGCTGCGCCACTACCCAGCTCACCTCCGGCGGGCATCCCGGTCAGCGGCGCCACCACAGGCCTCACGACTAGCCGGCTGCGCCCGGCGAGCGTGCAGCGGAATTCGGCCAGCCCGAACGGGTCGGTGATCCGCGCCACCAGTGGACCGAGGGTGTGCACACCGCGTTCTGCCAGGTGTAGCGGGTAGCTCAACCGCACCGCGCGGTCCCGCGGCAGGTGCGCCACCGCGAACCGGGCACAGTAGTCCACTACCGAGTCGCCCGATACCGAGTCGCCCGATACCGAGTCGCCGGATATCGAGGCACCCAGCGCCGAGGGTACCCCGTCCTCGAGTAGCAGCCTGCCGCTGCATCGCCCGGTGGAGCGCACCGCCAGGTGCACGTGGCAATCG
>JBOHFU010000042.1:0-3748 GCA_050699675.1 Pseudonocardiaceae bacterium | reverse complement strand
TACCGAGTCGCCCGATACCGAGTCGCCGGATATCGAGGCACCCAGCGCCGAGGGTACCCCGTCCTCGAGTAGCAGCCTGCCGCTGCATCGCCCGGTGGAGCGCACCGCCAGGTGCACGTGGCAATCGCTGCCGACCGGGAACCGGGATGGCCCGGGCTCCCTGGTGGCTCGCAGCCTGACCTGGGTGAGCCCGACGACCAGCATGGCCAGCAGCGGTGCCACCACGGCGAACGCTGCCACCCGCAGCAGGTCCCGCTCGTCGAGCAGCACCGCGCAGAGTGCCGCCGCGAGACCCGCAGCCAGCATGCACCAGCCGCGGGTGGTCAGGCCGCCTCGCAGCCGGGGCACTTATGGCGTCCGGGGCGGGCGGTGCCAGCCCACGGCGCCATTGTGGTCGCCGCGGCCGTCAACACTGACCGGCGCTGCCCCGGCCGGCGCTTGGGGTACCGGTACTCGCGCCAGCACACTGCGCACCAGAACCTCCGGTGGCAGCCGGTCGGCCTGCGCTTCGGCGGTGAGCACCAGCCGGTGACCCAGCACCTGCGGCGCGACAGCCTGCACATCGTCGGGTACCACATAGTCTCGGCCGACCAGCGCAGCTGCTGCCCGGCTGGTGCGGATCAGCTGCAGGGTGGCACGTGGTGAGGCGCCCAGTCGAAGTTCGGGCAACCGGCGAGTGGCGCCGACCACGTCCACGACGTAGCGACGTACATCGGCGGCCACGTGGATCAGGCGTACCGCCTGGCACATCGTTCTCACCTCGGCCGCGGTGGACACCGGCTTGAGCGTGGCCAACGGGTCGGCAGCCGCGTGCTCGTCCACCATCGCGAGCTCCGCGGCGGGATCCGGGTAGCCCAGCGAGACGCGGGCGGTGAACCGGTCGCGCTGGGCTTCTGGTAGCGCGTAGGTTCCCTCCATCTCCACCGGATTCTGGGTCGCGATCACCATGAACGGGCCGGACAGCGGGTAGCTGCGTCCGTCGACGGTGACCTGGCGCTCCTCCATGCACTCCAGCAGCGCGGACTGGGTCTTGGGGGAGGCCCGGTTGATCTCGTCGCCGACCACCACGTTGGCGAAGATCGGGCCTGGCCGGAAGTCGAAGTCCCCGGTGTTGCGATTGAAGACCGACACGCCGGTGATGTCGCTGGGCAGCAGGTCCGGGGTGAACTGGATCCGGCTGACCGTGCAGTCCACGGACCGGGCCAACGCCTTGGCCAGCGACGTTTTGCCCACTCCCGGCACGTCCTCGACCAGCAGGTGGCCCTCGGCGAGCAGCGTGATCAACGCGGTCCGGACCGCATCGGGCTTGCCGACCAGCACTCGCTCGACGTTGCCCGCAATCCGCTGTGCAATAGCGCGCACGTCCGCCAGTCGCGGCGGCTGCACCCCGGTGGGCGGCACGCTCACAGAACCTCCTGATCGTCCTCCGCGACCTTAACCGCCCGGGCGGCGACAAGCATCCATGTTGCGGCTCAAATGTGTTTGGAGACAGCGACAAGCATCCATGTCGCTTCGCTCACCACTTTGCCCCACCCGGGGGGCACCGGATGCGGGTGGGACGGGGGAGGGAGGGCGAGTGGGGGTTGGTGGGGGCTTGAGCAGGCTGTGCGGGGTGGGCTATCCCCCACCTGGCCGGCACCGGCGCTGAACTGGCCCGATCGCGTGCGGCGGGGGGAAAACGCGCTGCTCGTGCGTTGACAGTGGCGGAAAGTGGGGTAGGGTGGTTGGCAGTGGAGCACAAGGGTGCTCTGCGCCAGTCCACCGGGCCAGTCCACCGGGCTGCTGGGGAGGTGGGTGACCGTGTTCCTGGGCACGCACACCCCCCGGCTCGACGACAAGGGCCGGTTGACGCTGCCGGCGAAGTTCCGCGACGCGCTCGCAGGGGGATTGATGATCACCAAGGGACAGGATCACTGCCTCTACGTCTTCCCGCGCGCCGAGTTCGAGGAGATGGCCCGCAAGGTGGCGCAGGCGCCGTTCACCAACGAGGCGGTGCGGGCCTACCAGCGTTACCTGTTCGCTGGCACCGACGAACAACGCCCGGACGGGCAGGGCCGCATCTCGATCGCGGCCGAGCTTCGGCGCTATGCCGGGTTGAGCAAGGACTGCGCGGTGATCGGGGCGATCAGCCGGCTGGAGATCTGGGATGCCGAGGCCTGGCAGCGCTACCTGGAAGAGCACGAGGAGTCCTACGCGCAGGCGCAGGAGGAGGTGCTGCCCGGCGTGATGTGACCGGGGCGGCGGGGTCTGCCAGTGCGGCAGCACCACCAGTCCCGGTGCCGTGAGGCCTCCGTCCGGGTCTGCATCGAATCCGATGCAACGACGCGGACAGCAGGGTCCTGACGCACCTTCCCCGGCGCCAGGACCTCGTACCGGGCGGAGACCTGGCGGCACCGGGAAGGGTTTCGACACTGCTCCGGTGATCCCGGTCGGGTCGCGCTGCAGCACGAAATGAAATGAGGTGGGGAGCAAGGGAGGTGGGTGTGAGCGAAGGGAGGTTGGCGGTGGCCGATCGCCCGCTCGGTGGTGCCGGGTCGCCCCAGCACACCCCTGTTCTGCTGCGCCGGTGCCTGGAACTGCTCGGGCCCGCGTTGGCGAACCGGGCGGCCGTGGTGGTCGACGCCACGCTGGGCCTGGGCGGGCACGCGGCCGCCCTGCTCGACGCTCATCCCGGGCTCACCCTGGTGGGACTGGACCGCGACCCGCAGGCGCTCGCGCTGGCCGGCGACCGGCTGCAGGCGCACGCCAGCCGTACTCACCTGGTGCACGCGGTCTACGACGAGCTACCCGACGTGCTGGAACGCCTCGGCATCCGGCGGGTGGACGGTGCGCTGTTCGACCTGGGAGTCTCCTCGCTGCAACTCGACGCCCCGGAGCGGGGCTTCTCCTACGCTCGGGACGCCCCGCTCGACATGCGGATGGACCCCAGCACCGGGCCCACCGCGGCTGACGTGCTCAACGAGTACCCGAAGGCCGAGCTGGCAAGGGTGCTCAGGGAGTACGGCGAGGAGCGCTTCGCCGGCCGGATCGCCGCTGCGATCGTCGCCGAGCGGGCGCGGCGGCCCTTCGACACCACGGTCCGGCTGGTCGAGGTCGTCTATCGGAGTATCCCAGCGGCCACCCGCCGCCACGGTGGCCATCCTGCCAAACGGACCTTCCAGGCGTTGCGCATCGAGGTCAACGGTGAGCTCACCGCGTTGCGCTCAGCGATACCCGCCGCCCTGGATGCATTGACGGTCGGTGGCCGGCTGGTGGCGATGTCCTACCACTCGCTGGAGGACCGCATCGTGAAACGGGCGCTGACCCAGCTGACCGCCTCGCGCACCCCGCCCGGCCTGCCGGTCGAGCTGCCCGGCCACGGACCCCAGCTGCGCGCGTTGACCCGCGGTGCCGAACAGGCCGGCTCGACCGAGTCCGAGGCCAACCCGCGGGCAGCCTCAGTGCGGTTGCGGGCCGCCGAGCGCATCGCCGCGGCTCCCCAGCACAGACCTGACCGCCCGGAGCCGACCTCGTGACAGCTCCCCCGCGCACCGCGACTCCGTCGACGGCGCAGCGCAGCAGGACTGCCGGGCTCACCCGCCGCCGGGGCGCCGAATCCGAGCGGGTGCGCTCCCGGGCCGTCCAGCGGGCATACGCCCGGCGCGCGCAGCGCACGGGGGCGCCGCACGATGCTGGGGACAGCTCGGACGCCGCGCGCCGGGCGCCCTTCGTGGTGTTGGTGATGGTCCTGCTGGCGGTGGCGCTGGTG
>JBOHFU010000041.1:0-14688 GCA_050699675.1 Pseudonocardiaceae bacterium | reverse complement strand
CGGCGTTGCAGACCGCGGTGGCCGCCGCCCACGCCGTGCAGTTCATCGGGATGCCCGAGGGCAGGCTCGCGCTGGCCCAGGCCACTGTGCACCTCGCCACCGCACCGAAATCCAATGCGGTGCTCACCGCGATCGACGCGGCACTGACCGACGTCCGGGCCGGGGCCACCGGACCGGTTCCGGCTCACCTGCGCGACGGGCACTACGCGGGCTCGGCCCGGCTGGGTCACGCGCAGGGTTACCGCTACCCGCACGACGTGCCCGATGGCGTGCTGTCCCAGCAGTACCCCCCCGACGGGTTGGTCGGGCGCGACTACTACCAGCCCAGCGGGCACGGCGCGGAACGTGCGCTGGTCGAGCGGTTGCCGCGGCTGCGTCGGATCATCCGCGGCGAGCAAGATTCAGGCCCTTCCCGCTGAAGGGGGTGTCACAGGTTCCTGGGCGGCGACGAGGGACAGGGGCACACTCATCTACGACGACCAGCTGGTGAGAGCTTCGGCATGTGTACGGCTGCGCTCCTACGGACTGTTGACCTTTACCGCATATGGCGCACTTCCGCAGCTCAGAGCCTGATTACGTTCCGTGGTCCTGGACTTCTTGGACCCTGTAGCCTCGATCGGTAGAAGCCGTCAAGCACCCGGAGGTACCCGCAGTGCCCGATATGCCCACCGGCCAGCTCATCAGGCTGTACCGCATCGACCGCAAGAAGAACACGGTCAGCGTCGCCACGCATGCCGGTATCACCGTGCGCTACCTAGAGATGATCGAGGCCGGTACCAAGACGCCATCACTGCCCGTGCTGCGCAAGCTGGCAAGGGTCCTGGGCGTGCGTACCTCTGCCCTCATCGGTGAGGCACCGAGCGAAAACCACGAGGGGTCGGTTAATCCGCGTCTGGCTGAGGTGGAGCGGGCCCTTGTCACTTACCCCTCGCTGTCGCTCAGTGATACAAGCGAGCTTCCCACATCTCAAGAATTGGCCGAGCAGATCAGCGCCGCCCAGAAGGCATGGTACACCTCACCCAGTAAGTACAGTGATGTACTGCAAATACTTCCTGATCTGATCGTTAACTGTGAGCGTGCCGTGCATGAGCGCGAGCACTCGCCTGAAGCATGCCGGAATTCCTCCGAGCTTTACCAACTGTCGCGGCAGGTATTGAAGCACCTTGGACGGGTCGATCTGGGTGGCTTGGTATCTGATCGGGCAATGCGCTACGCCGAGGAGACCGCAGATCCGTTGCTCATCGCGGCTGCCACCTGGAGCCTTGGTCACTCGCTGCTCTCAGACGACAGGCCGGGTGGAGCGCTCGAAGTCGCCATGAGAGGCTGTGAAACACTGGAACCACTGCTGCCGGATGGTACAGCCGAACACTTTTCCATTTACGGCGGTCTGTTGCTAGTAGCAACAATAGCGTCCGTACGTACCGGAGACCCCTGGCGAGCGCGCGAGCTGTTGCGTGAGCCAGCCCGTAAGGCTGCCCTGCGCGTCGGTGACGGTCATAACTACTACAATACGGTGTTCGGACCTACGAACGTGGCGATCCATGCAGTAAGCGTAGAAACCGAGCAAGGCGAAGTATCTGAGGCTCTACGGTTGGCAGATGACGTGGACGTCACTCAGATTCCATCGTTAGAGCGTAAGACGAGCCACTTGTTCCAAGTGGCTCGGTGTTATGACGCTCGAAACAACGATGCCGCTGTCTTTGTGCACCTGAAGATGGCTGAACGGCTATGCCCCCAGGACTTCCAGCATAAGCGCGATGCCCGGAGCATGGTAAGCACCCTCGTCAAGCGCGCCAAGCCGTCTTATGCTTCTGAGGTACGTGAGTTCGCGGGCCGGATAGGCCTGCTGAACTGAAAGTTTCAAGATCAACTAACTAACGGTTCGGTAGAGGTTGCCGTTCGTTTCTGCGGCTCGTTAAAGCGTTAACGTCTCACCTGCCCCTCATAGCAGATAGGGGTGATGGCCGTACCGGTGATGCCTCCGGCAGGCTTATCCACCCGTCACCGGTACGGCCATCCCAGTCTCTGAGTGTGGACAGGAATTGAGTCGTGACCGATGAAGACCGCGCCCTCTTGCTGGAACTCTCCCGCCTGAACAAGGGATGTGGAGAGTTCTGCGCAGGGATCATAGAGAACGATCTCTCGCGCGACGATCAGTTTGCCTTAAGTACCCGGCTTGTCGATATAGCGGAACGCATCCGGAACCGGGCGCTGAGAACTCCCATGGTTATAGAGGGCGAAGCCGTATGACCCGGGGCGGAGCCGTGCCCACCACAGCGCCGGTCGGCTGGGTGTTTCTCGACCGCCACCGTCATGACGGGTATACCATCCGGTGGCGACGGGGTGAGGCAGATGCGTACGTGCTGAGTGGTCGGCAGGTGGGAAATCGCGGGATGGTCGAAGTATTGGACATCGTCCCGGTTTCGCCGTCTGGTTGGACTGATCTAGCTGAGGTTCGGTTGCTGGGGCAGCGGTGGGTGCGGCAGCAGTGAATGGCGGGTCGGAGACGCAGCATGCAGCCGTTCCCGCGTCAACGCTGGACCGGGTTGATCTCAAGTTCGAAGTCGGCCGCCCGGAACGTCACGACAAAGTAGCGGAAGAACGAGATCTGGCCGAGCAGACCCCAACCGCGCGGCCACGGGTCGCAGAAGCCCACCTCGGCCTCCCAGCTGTGGTCGCCGAAGGTCAGCATCGTCGGCACCATTTGCGCCTTCGTGCCGGAACCGGCGACGGCGAGGGTCTTCGCTGGTGCATCCGCGCAGTCGATCCCGGCCAGGTCGGCAACCCAGCTGGGCAGCAGCGTGTTCATGGCTCCGCTGTCGACGAGACAACGCACGCGCAGGTCGTCCGCATCGCCGACGGAGACGTCGAGCAACGGGCGCGGCCAGCCGTCGATCTCATGTGGCAGTTCCCGGTAGGCAATCTTCACGGCGTGGACAGCATGGAGCCGGCCTCCTCCGGCGTCGCCGGCACTTTCCACACCGTGGCGCGCAGGCCGTTCGTGCGCAGCCAGCTCACCACGTCGTACGGCGAGTCCGCATCGTAGAGGACCTCGAGGCCGTCCTGGGCGATCCAGCGCCCGATGTACGGCTCCAAGGCGGTCGCCTCGGCACCACGATGCGGCCATGTGCTCATAACACCGTCCCGAGGCGGCGGTACATACCCCCGGCGGTACACGCCGAACCCGAGCCGCCGCAGGATCGACCGGGCCTGGTGGGTGGTGAAGTCGCCGCGGTCGAGCCCCGTCACCGCCGCAAGCACCTGCTTCGGCGGGTACCGGCGCTGGCCGATCACCACGTAGTGCTCGCGGATGGGCTCGGGGTCCACACCAGCGACGGCACGCTCGACGCTTGCCGAGTCCAGCTCGAAATCCTCGCCCGCCACCCGAGTCATCATCACGCCCACTCTCTCTGCCGCGTACTTACCGTAGCGTACCCGTGTAGTAGCCGCGCGCTGCGACCAGGAAGCGGCCGCACTCGAAGTCGATCTCTCGCCAATGCGCCGGGACGGCACGCTCGACCAGCTGGCCCAGTCCCGGGTGAATACTGCCAGTCGAACTGCTTGGCGAGGTCACCGTAGTTCACGCCGATGTCACCGCCGAAGTTCATCACCTCGCGGGCCAGCCCGCACTCGCGTTCCCAGCGGTCACCTTGCGGTGATACAGGTCGAGCAGGTCGAGGTGGGCTTCAGCGGAGAGGTTGTTGGACAACGAGTGCAGGTGGAATCCGACCAGCCGCAGGTGGGGGAGCCGCCGGGCGGTGTCGACTGCCTCGGGCAAGACGGCCTTGGTCAATGCCGAACTGGGTGGCCCGGCCAGCCATGGAGACCGTGGCGGCCGGGAACGGGCGCGGCAGCGGCTCGGTGCTGTTGACCTTCATGGCGTAGAACATCCGGCAGTTCGAATCCTGCAGGTGTCACGCCACGCTGACACCGTCAACTTGATCGCGAACCAGAAGGTATTGATCTTGGCTCGAGATTAGGTTAGGCTCACTAAATATCTTGACGTATAGCTAGTCACGCAGGCTGCAACAACAAGGGGTCGCTGCATGACCGTCGTTAATACCGCTATCGAGTGCCTGCCGGACTCCGTGCTGGAATGCATAGGCAATACGCCGCTGGTGAAGTTGAATCGGTTGTTCCCGCAGCCCGGTGTCGAGGTGCTCGCCAAGCTCGAGTTCATGAACCCCGGCGGCAGCATGAAGGACCGTCCAGCCCGCTACATCATCGAGAAAGGTCTCGCGGACGGTTCGATTCCCCGGGGAGCCCACCTCGTGGAGAGCAGCTCCGGGAACTTCGGGATCGCGCTCGCCATCGCCGCCCGGGTACACGGGCTGACGTTCACCTGCGTGGTCGATCCCAAGACGACCCCCGCGAACATCGCGATCCTGCACCAGCTCGGTGTCGACGTCGACACCGTCGATGAGCCCGACGACGGGGGCGGGTACCTGCACAACCGGATCCGTCGCGTGCAGGAACTGCTGCAGGAAATGCCCGCCGCCTTATGGGTCAACCAGTACGCCAACAACCGCAACTGGCAGGCCTACTACCACGGCACCGGCGCGGAGATATCCGAGCAGCTGGTGCATCCCCCGGACTACTTGTTCGCCGCAGCCAGCACCACGGGCAGCATCCTCGGCTGCGCCCGGCGCCTGCGTGAGCGCTTCCCTGACCTGAGTGTCTTCGCCGTCGACGCCGCCGGTTCAGTCATCTTCGGCGGCCCGCCGGGACACCGCGAGATCCCTGGTATCGGTGCCAGTCGCATCCCGGAACTGCTCCAGCCGGAGGAGATCGACGAGGTCGTTGTGGTGGACGACCTCGAGGCGGCACACGCCTGCCGCGCTCTGCTGAAAACCGAGGGCATCTTCGCGGGCGGCTCAACCGGCTTCGTCGTGGCCGCGATCTCCAGGACCCTGCCCGAACTGCCGCGTCCCTGCCGCATCGTCACGATCTTTCCGGATCGCGGGGACCGATATCTCGACCTCATGTACGACGATGAGTGGCTGGCCGGGCTGCGATGCCGCGAGCTCGACGCGACCGGGTGATCGGCGGGCAGCGAGGAGAACCGGTGTCCATCGCGATCGGGAGCAGTCGTGACCCGTGCCTGCCCAGACGAACAGCCATCCGACCTGGTGATGCGGGACCTGGTCGACACGCTGATCCAGGAGAACCTGATCCAGGAGATCCTAGGGGTTGTCGCCGACCGCGTGCAGCTACGCCCACCGGCGGCACTCAGCGGCGAGACCGTGCGGCCCGGGGAGCAGTGGTGCCGTATCGACCTGCCCGGTGGATGGGTCTGCTTTCGGGCTTGCCCGGCTGGTGCCTTGCAGGCCTACCGGCTCTCCCGTCCGCCCGTCTGGCACGGTACGAGGTGGGAAGCGCAGCCACGCCGGCTGGCGCCTGATGAGCTGCTGGCACTGCTGGCAGCTGGTCGCCCAGGCGCTGTCTCCGACCTGCCCCATGCCCGGCAAGTCAGCGCTGACCTGCGCACGGCGGTGCAGCACACCGCACCAGTCCTCGCCGGGCGGGCCCGGCTGATTGCCGCGGGGCCACGCCCCGGTGGGCTGATCACCGGAGAACGGCTCGCCGCCACCCGCAACCGTCCCTTCCACCCGACCGCCCGCGCCGCCACCGGGTGGACGGCGCAGGAGCTGGCCCGGTACGGGCCGATGCGTCAGCACCCCCTTGGTCTGGACTGGGTGGCGGTGCGCCGGGACCGGTTGCGGCACGGTTGTGGAACCGGCTCGGACCGGCTGCACGAGCTGCTGCTGAACGAGGCGGATCAGCAGCGCCTGGCCGACGCGATCCACCGCGCTGGCCTGCACCTCGACGACGTGCAGCCGCTGCCGGTGCACCCGTGGCAGTTCGAGCACGTACTGCCCGCCATGTTCGCCGCTGAGCTGGCCAGGACCGAGGTGGTGCCGCTCGCCCGCGGGCTGGGCGGGTTCCATCCCACCGCCTCGTTGCGTACCCTCTCCACCGCTCCCGAGACCGAGTTGCACGTCAAGCTCCCGCTCGGGGTGGCCACTCTCGGCGCTGCCCGGCTGCTGCCGCCCCGTTATTTGGACAACGGGGAACGCGCGCAGCGCACCATGCAACAGCTGATCGCCCGGTGCGCGGTTCTTCGTCGGCGCGTGCAGGTCTGCGACGAGCGGACCTGGTGCGGCTGGTGCCACCCGTCGGGCGCCGACGAGTTCGACGACCGTCCCGGGCAGCTCTCGGCGCAGCTGCGCGGCTACCCGGCTGGCCTGTTCGACGACCCGTCGCGGCTGGTGCTGCCGATGGCCGCGCTTGCCGCGCACGAATGGGACGTGCTGGGCCCGGCAATCGGCCCAGGGAGCTTCGACGCCGCGGACGCGGTCGGGTTCTTCCGCCGGTTGGCCGAGGCCTTCTGCGAGCTGGGACTGGGGTTCCTGCGCTACGGGGTGCTGCCCGAGCTACACGGTCAGAACGTGGTGGTGGTGCTGCGGGACAGTGCGGTGGACCGGTTCGTATTGCGCGACCACGACACCGTGCGGCTGTACCCGGACTGGATGGCCGCCGAGGGCGTGGCCGACCCGGGGTACCGGATCACGCCGGGTGCACCGCAGTCCCTGCGCCTGTCTTCGGGCGAGGCGCTGCTCGGCTACCTGCAGACGCTGGGGTTCCAGGTCAACCTGTACGGCATCGCGGACGCGTTGTGCCGGCACTACGGCATCGACGAGTGCGTGCTGTGGGCGCAGCTACGGGGCTCGGTCGGCGACACGCTGGCCCGTATCGCGCTGCCCAGCCGGGTCGCCGGCGTGGTCGAACGCGAACTTCTGCACGCGCAGTCCTGGCCGAGCCGCCTGGTACTGGGGCCGCTGCTGCGCCAGGGACGGTCCGCCGGCGTGAGCATGCCGGCCGGCGCCGGCCGGGTACCCAACCCACTGGCGCCGGTCCCCGCAGCACGGCAGGCACGGTCGGGAGTGATCGCGCAGCGGGCCGCCAGGCAGCGACTGCTCAACGCCTACCTGCGGGAAACCGGCGTGCCCGGCGCCGTCGACGGCACGCTGCTACGGGTGCCGTTGCCCCACTCAGGCGGTGTTCTGCTGGCCGGGGTCGAACACTGGTCGGTGCTCGGCCACCACATCTACGGCGACGAGTTCCGGCTCCAGCCCGACGGCGGCGAGGCGGTTGGGCTCGGGCACACCGAGTTGGTATCGGTGCTGCTCACCTCGCTTGGCGCAGCCGCAGCCGACGATCCTCAGGAGCGGCAGCGGCGCCAGACGGAGCTGGCTACCCAGATCGACAGCAGCGTGCTCCACACGACCCGCTACCTGGAACGCGGCCGTTCACCACGACCGGAGGTCTCGGATCCATGGGACCTCACCCGGCACGCCGAGCAGTCGGTGCGATTCGGTCATCCTTTTCACCCCACTCCCAAGAGCGCCGAGGGGTTCAGCGCGGGAGACCTGGCTGCCTACGCACCCGAGCTGGGCGCCTCCTTTGCGCTGCACTACTTCGCGGTCGCTCCCGAGCTCCTCGTCGAGGACCGGTTGTGTGCTGTCCCGTGGGTTCCCCCTGAGGTTCACCAGCAGGCGCAGCGGCTGCTCGGGCCGGACCTGCGGAGCATGGCGCTGCTCCCAGTGCACCCGTGGCAGGCGGACCATCTGCTCCGGCGCGACGCCGTCGCCACCCTCCTGACCGGCGGGGATCTGGTGCACCTGGGCCCACTCGGCCGCCCGGTGTACCCGACCTCGTCGGTGCGTACGGTGTGCGACCCCGCCTTCACCACCTCGTGGAAACTGCCGCTGCACGTCCGGATCACCAACTTCGTCCGCACCAATCCCCCCGAGCACGCCCAGCGGGCCCTCGACGCGGGCCGGTTGCTCGAGACGCTGCGCAACTCGTGGGCGTATGACGGCTTCGAGGTGCTGCTGGAGACCGGCTACCGCACCATCGCCGACGCGGCGCTGGCCGCCGACGTCACCGTGCTCTACCGCGAGAACCCGTTCGCGACTCGCCGGCAGGCACCCCAGGTGGTGGCGGGCTTGCTGGAAGAGGGCGCCGAGGGGGAGGAACCCGCGCTGATCCCGTATCTACGGCAGGCCGCCGGCCGTCCGGATGCCCGCCCAGCGGCTGAGCACGTTGCTGGCTGGCTGCGCCGCTACCTGGAGATCTCCCTGCTGCCGCTGCTTGCGCTGTTCGTCGCGGACGGCGTCAGCTTGGAGGCCCACGTGCAGAACTCGTTGCTGCACCTTGAGGACGGCTGGCCGGCCCGGTTCTTCGTCCGCGATATGGAGGGCACCAGCGTGAGCCGGCAGCGGTGGACGCGTACGTGCTGCACCGACAGCCCAGTGCTCCGCGCCGACAGCCCGGTGCTCTACGACGACGCCGAAGCGTGGTCGCGCTGGAAGTACTACGTCGTCACCAACCATCTCGGCCACCTGGTGCACGTCATCGCCAGGCACACGCACGTCGATGAGTCGCTGCTGTGGCGGGTGGTGCGGGACACGGTGCGGGACGCGGCGCGGATGGCCGAGCCGGACTGGTACACCCGTGATTTGCTCGAGTCGCCGGTGCTCCCGGCCAAGGCCAACCTGATCAGTCGCCTCACCGGCCGCGGAGAGCGCCCGCTGTACGTGCAGGTCCCGAACCCGATGTACGAGGTGAGCCGATGACTGCCCCGTCGAACACGGCGGAGCTCATCGAGCGGGCGCTGCGTGCTCCGCAGTTCGAGCAGGTACGTCGACGGCTGTTCCGGCAACTGCTGGAATCACTGCTGTACGAGGGGACGCTGGCGGTGCATGTCACCGACGACGGACGCTGCGCTGTCGACGGCACCGACGAACACGGCGACGCCGTCGCTTATCTGTTCACCGCCACCCGGCGGTACGGGTTCGACCGGGTCCGGCTGGGACCGGAGCCGGTCCTGCGCCGCGCGTCCGGCGGCGGCACCGCCGAGGCCGACTCGACGACGAGGTTTCTCAGCGAGGTGCGCGACGGCCTCCGTGCCGACGCAACGCGGGTGCCGACGTTCGCCCGGGAGCTGGAGGCGACCCTGGTCAACGACACACTCGCGCAGTACGTGCGGGCGCAACGCAGTGATGTGCTGCGCGGCTCGGACTACGACACGCTGGAGTCGGCTCTCACCGACGGACACCCGTACCACCCCGGCTACAAGTCCCGGATCGGCTTCGACCTGACTGACAACCTCGCATGGGGACCGGAGTTCGCTCATGCCATCCACCCGTTGTGGCTGGCCGCGCACCGGGGCACGGCGACGGTGTCGGTGTCTACCGAGCTGCGCGAGAGCACGTTCCTGCGTGAACAGCTCGGCCGGGTCTCCTTCGAGGAGTTCCAGCATCGGATCCGTCGGGCCGGAGCCGATCCGGCGGCCTACACGTTCGTGGCGGTTCACCCGTGGCAGTGGCGGGAACACGTCAGCCATGCCTTCGCCGCGCAACTGCGTAACCGAGAACTCATCGTGCTCGGTGAGGATCCGCACGCCCATCTGGCTCAGCAGTCGCTGCGCACCCTGGCCTGCCGGGACGTCCCCGAAAGGGCCTCCCTGAAACTGGCCTTGTCGATCGTCAACACCTCAACCAGCAGGGTGCTCGCCCCGCACACCGTCAGCAACGCGCCGCTGATCTCCGACTGGCTGCGCCGGGTGGTCGCCGGTGACGGCTACCTGCGCGACGAGCAGCGGCTGATCCTGCTCGGCGAGGTGATGGGCGTGGCGGTCGATCCCATGCCGGTCTCGGCACTGGTGCGTGCGGACACCTACGGTGTGCTGGCCTGCATCTGGCGGGAGAGCCTGCACATCCAGCTACAACCCGAGGAGCAAGCGGTGCCGTTCACCGGGCTCACCGCGCGCGAACTCGACGGCACCCCGCTGGTGGATCCGTGGGTGCGCGCACTCGGTGTCCGGCGTTGGGTCGAGGAGCTGGTCGCCGTGAGCGTTCTGCCGCTCGTGCACCTGCTGCAGTGCCACGGAATCGCCCTGGAAGCACACGCGCAGAACATGGTGCTGGTGCACTCCGCAGGCCGTCCGCGGCGGCTGGCGGTGAAGGACTTCCATGACGGGGTGCGGTTCTCCCGGCGTCACCTGGCTGACCCGGGGCGCTGCCCCGAGCTCACCGGGACACCGGCGCACCACACCAACCGCAACTCCTTCGTCGAGACCGACGACCTGGACCTGGTCACCGACTTCCTGCTGGACGCGCTGCTGTTCATCAACCTCGGCGAGCTTGCGATGCTGCTGGCGGACTGCTACGGGTTCGCCGAGCAGGAGTTCTGGACCGTGGTAGGCACTGCGATCCAGGCCTACCACCGGCGCTTCCCCGAGCTCACCGACCGGTTCGCGCGCTTCGACGTGTTCAAGCCGACCATCGCGGTGGAGCAGCTGACGACCCGACGGCTGCTGCCCGACACCGAGCTGCGGCTGCACGCGGTGTCCAACCCGCTGTGCAGTCGAAC
The DNA here is from genome assembly GCA_050699675.1 of Pseudonocardiaceae bacterium. Lineage (GTDB taxonomy): Bacteria > Actinomycetota > Actinomycetes > Mycobacteriales > Pseudonocardiaceae. The sequence continues at coordinate 4,251 of JBOHFU010000041.1, read as the reverse complement.
TGCGGTGAAGGGCAGCCGGACCGCGGGGAAAGCATGAACGGCCGGCTGACGACGCTGATCCTGGACCGGGCGGTCGGGAGCCGGCCGGTGTGCCTGTACTGGTATGACCTGGACCAGCTGACCGAGCATGTCAGCCGGGTGATCGGGGCGCTGCCCGGCCGGTGCCGCATGTTCTACGCCATGAAGGCCAACAGTGCCGAGCCGCTGCTGCGCGCGCTGGCTCCACTGGTTACCGGCTTCGAGGTCGCCTCCGGTGGCGAACTGGCCAAAGCACGCGCGGTGGACCAGCGCATTCCGGTCATCGTCGGGGGGCCGGCCAAGACGGAGGAGGACATCGCTGCGGCACTGGCCCAGCGAGTGATCCGGTTCCACGTGGAGAGCGTGCTCGAACTGCACCGGATCTCCGCGGTGGCGGGCCGAACCGGCCGGGTCGCCGACATCCTGCTCCGGGTCAACCTCGCCGGTCCGTTCCCGGGCGCCACCTTGTTCATGGCCGGCCGGCCCACCCAGTTCGGCATCGACGAGGCCACCCTGCCCGAGGCGGTCGAGATCGCCCGGCGGTTACCCCACCTGCGGCTGGCCGGGTTCCACCTGCACTCGTTGTCCAACAACCTCTCGGCAGGCACCCACCTCGACCTGCTCGACCTGTATCGCCGCAAGGTGATCGGCTGGGAACGGGAATTCGGGCTCGCCTGCGAGGCGGTGAACTTCGGTGGCGGCATCGGCGTCAACTACGCCGACCTGACCGCACAATTCGACTGGCGGTGTTTCACCCAGGGGCTGGGCGCGCTGGTGGAGCATTCCTTCCCGGCGCACTGGCGAGAGATCGATTTCGAGTGCGGCCGCTTCCTCGTCGCAGCCTGCGGCTACTACGTGGTCGAGGTCCTGGACGTCAAGCGCAGCCATGGTAAGAACTACCTGCTGGTACGGGGTGGCACACATCATTTCCGGCTGCCGGCGTCCTGGCAGCACAGCCACCCTTTCACCGTCGTTGCGGCCGACCGGTGGTCGCTGCCCTGCCCCCGCCCGGAGATCCACGACGAACCCGTGACCGTGGTCGGTGAGCTGTGTACCCCGAAGGACGTGCTGGCCCGCGACGTCGTCGTGCCGCGGGTGCGCGCCGGGGACCTGCTGGTGTTTCACCACGCCGGGGCATACGGCTGGGACATCTCCCATCACGACTTCCTCAGCCACCCTTACCCGGACCAGGTGTTCCAGACAACCACGCGGTAGCCTGACCGCCATTCACCGGCGCGGCGCGCAACTCACCGCGATCGGTCGATCGGCATTGGTATAGGCATTGATGAGGAGGGCACGTGTCGGCAGGCCAGATCGCCGCGCTGATTGCCGCCGGCGCGTTCGTCGTGCTGGTCGGTTTGCTCGCGGTCCCCTTGATCAAGCTAGGGCGCACCCTGGACGAGGCCACGTCGGCGATCCGCAAGGCGAGCGACGAGTCGGATCCGCTGTTCGCCGGTGCGAACACCACCGTCACCCACGTGAACGCCCAGTTGGAGAGGCTGGACGGGATCACGGCGAACGCGCAGGCGGTCACTGGCAATGTCTCCGCGCTGACCGCCTTGTTCACCGCGACCCTGGGCGGGCCGCTGGTGCGGGTGGCGGCGTTGTCCTACGGCGTGAGCAAGGCGATGCGACGCCGCCGCAAGAGCCGCAAGGACGACGAACACGCAGCACGTCCACGCGGGCGGCGGAAGGGGGGCCGGCGGTGATGCGCATTCTCTGGTTCGGCTTGGGTGTTGCCGCTGGGGTTGCGGTGAGCCGCAAGGCAAGCGCTGCCGCTCGCCGGATGACCCCCGCAGGCGTCGCCGAGAACGTCAGCGATGCGATGCGGGAGCTGGCCGTAGCGGTGGGAGCTTTCGGTGCCGAGGTGCGGGCCGGCATGGCCGAGCGGGAGGCCGAACTGCACGACACCGTCGCCCAGCGCACCGGCATCGACACCGTAGGGCGGCAGGCCGGTGTCCGAGCAGGGAGAGCCTCCGCGCGGGCCTGAGGCCCCCGCCACCTATCCCGTTCTCGAGGAAGACCCGTGCAGACCTACGAGATCCGTCACCGGTTCACCGACTACTTCGAACGCTCCGGGCACACCGTGGTGCCCAGCGCCTCGCTGCTGCTCGACGACCCCAATCTGCTGTTCGTCAACGCCGGCATGGTGCCCTTCAAGCCGTACTTCCTCGGCCAGGCGACGCCGCCCTACCGCCGCGCAGCCTCCATCCAGAAGTGTGTGCGCACCCCGGACATCGATGAGGTCGGAAAGACCGCCAGGCACAACACCTTCTTCCAGATGGCCGGCAACTTCTCCTTCGGTGATTACTTCAAGCAGGGGGCCATCGAGCACGCCTGGCAGCTGGTGACCGGCTCTGAAGGCTCCGGCTGCTATGGCTTTGATCCAGACCGCATCTGGGTGACTGTGTACGAGAACGACGACGAAGCCGAGCGGTTCTGGCGCGAGGTCGCCGGGATGCCCGCGGACCGGATCCAGCGCCGCGACGGCAAGGACAACTACTGGGACATGGGTGTTCCCGGTCCGGGCGGCCCGTGCTCGGAGATCTACTACGACCGCGGCCCCGAGTATGGCCGCGAGGGCGGCCCGGTGGTGGACGAGGACCGCTACCTGGAGATCTGGAACCTCGTCTTCATGCAGGACGAGCGCGGTGAGCTGAGCCCCAAGGACGGCCACCCGGTCGTCGGGTCGCTGCCCGCCAAGAATGTCGATACCGGGATGGGTATCGAACGGGTGGCGTTGCTGTTGCAGGACGTGGCCAACGTGTACGAGACCGACCTGCTGCGGCCGGTGATCACCCGTGCCGAGCAGCTCTCCGGCCGGCGCTACGGCAAGGATCCGGCCGACGACGTGCGCTTTCGGGTGATCGCCGATCACGCCCGCACCAGCGTCATGCTCATCGGCGACGGGGTGACCCCGAGCAATGAGGCCCGCGGCTACGTGTTGCGCAGGCTGCTGCGCCGCACCGTGCGATCCGCGCGCCTGCTCGGCGTCACTGAGCCGGTGCTCAGCGATATCGCTGCAGTGGTGCGCGACACGATGGGCCCCTCGTACCCGGAGATCAACACCGATTACGAGCGGATCGAGGCGGTCGCCTGCGCCGAGGAGGAGGCGTTCCTGGCGACCTTGTCGGCCGGGTCGCGAATCTTCGATCTGGCGGTGACACGGACCCGCCAGGCTGGTGGCTCCCAGCTCGCCGGGGACCAGGTCTTCCAGCTGCACGACACCTACGGTTTCCCCATCGACCTCACCCTGGAGATGGCTGCCGAGGCCGGCCTGTCCGTCGACGAGGCGGGCTTTCGCACGCTGATGGCGCAGCAGCGGCAGCGGGCCAAGGCCGACGCCGCGGCCCGCCGCTCCGGGCACGGGGACCTCAGCGAGTACCGCACCGTGCTCGACGCGCACGGCCGCACCGATTTCCTGGGTTATACCGATCTGGTCGCCGAGGCCCGGGTGATCGGTCTGCTTGTCGACGGCGCCGGGGTACCGGCAGCGGGCCAGGGCAGCGCCGTGGAGGTGGTGCTGGACCGGACGCCGTTCTACGCCGAGGGTGGTGGCCAGCAGTCCGACACCGGCCGCCTGATCGGCGACGGGTTCGCCATAGCGGTCGAAGACGTGCAGTCGCCGGTCGAGGGCCTGTCGGTGCACCGCGGGACGGTCGTCTCCGGTGAAATCCGCCTCGACGCCCCGGTTTCAGCGGAGGTGGACGTCACCCGGCGGCAGGCCGTGGCTCGGGCGCATTCCGCAACGCACCTGGTGCACGCCGGTATCCGAAGGGCGCTGGGCACCAGTGCCGCGCAGGCCGGCTCGCTCAACGCCCCGGGCCGATTGCGGTTCGACTTCACCTCACCGGGTGGCGCGGTACCGCCTAGCGTGCTGGCCGACGTCGAGGACGAGGTCAACGAGGTGCTGCTGCGTTCGCTTCCGGTCACCGCCGACCTGATGTCGATGCAGGCCGCCCGCCAGGCCGGGGCGATCGCGATGTTCGGCGAGAAGTACAGCGACGCGGTGCGGGTCGTCACCATCGGGGACTACTCCAAGGAGCTGTGCGGCGGTACCCATGTTCCCAACTCCGCCGACATCGGTCTGATCAAGCTGCTGTCCGAGGCATCCATCGGCGCCGGGGTCCGCCGGGTGGAGGCGCTGGTGGGCCTCGACGCGTTTCGCTTCCTGGCCCGCGAGCACGTGCTGGTCGCGCAGCTCGCCGAGCAGTTCAGGGCCCGGCCCGAGGA
>JBOHFU010000040.1:0-14974 GCA_050699675.1 Pseudonocardiaceae bacterium | reverse complement strand
TCGACTCAGCCCCGTACCGCGGAAGGGCTCGTCCGCTGTCTGCTGTACCCGTCGCTGTCCGTCGGCCGGCCGGCGCCACTCTTGCCTTGCTGGTCGGGCTGGCAGGTGTGCTCATCGCGCTGGCTCTGCCGTTCGTCCCGGTGCTGGCGACCGGCTCGGACGGTGACGGGCTCGTGCTGGCCACCGACGCCGGAGCCGCCCGGTTGCTGCTGAACGGCCGGCTGGTAAGCACCACGCCGGTGACCGGCACCGCCAGGGACTGCGGGACGAGGGTGGCCGCCGAGCCGGCCGCAACGGTGATCACCATCGGGACCGTCGGCGACGTCCGGACGATCAACCTGGGCCGGCGAACTGGTGCCCACATCGATCTCGGCGTGGTCGGGGTGCTGGCTGGCTGGGCGACCACCTGGGTCTGTCGGGCCGGTGACCTAGCACGACCTCGGGTCCGACCCGTCGCCGGACCGGACCCGAGAAACCCGTCACTGATGGGCCTAGCTACCCCCGTTGGTGCCGCTGCCGCCGCGGACACGCCGACGACACGACACGTGCTGACGCAACTGGTGGGACATGCTGGGCTGCGCAGGCCGCCCGTTGCTAGAGTGAGCCATCCAATCTGCTCCTTATGACCGGAGGGGGTTGGGTACCGCTGGGGTCGATGTGTGGAGCACCGGCCCCAGCCTTTACTAATGACACCCGCCGTCTGGGTGAACTTTGACGGCGAGCTAACTCCTGGTAGTTCAGCTGGCCTCCTTCTCTGCGGCGTTCGTGGGGAGGGCGGACGAGGGTGTCTGCTCGATCAGCACGTCGAAGAAGTCGACGCTCTCGTCCTCCGACAGTGCCAGGGCCTCCAGCTGGGCGAACCTGTCGAGATAGTGCGCGATCTGCTCGGTGTCATCACGGATGGTGGTCGAGTTGATGCCCTCCAGGTGCAGCAGGTCGGCCAGGTTCGGGTCAGCGAACTCCAGCAAGACGAAGCTTCCCGCCATGCCCGGGTGGGCGCCGTGGGCGAATGGCATGACCTGGATGTTGATGTGCGGCTCCGCCGCGGACTCCTTGAGCCGCTCTAGCTGGTGGCGCATCACGGGTCCCCGGCCGATGTGGCGCCGCAGGGCAGCCTCGTCCAGGACGTAGCGCATCTCCGGGGGCCTCTCCCGGTCGACCGCGTTCTGGCGGTGCTGTCGGACGGTCCACGCCTTGTCGACCTCATCCGGCCCGAAACCGACCATATCCGCAAGGATTCCTCGGGCATACTCCTCGGTCTGGAGCAACCCGGGGATGAGAACAGGTTCGTACTGGCGGATGACGGAGGCTGAGGCCTCGTACGCCAGGTACTCCTTGAAGCCGGGCTTGAGTTGATCGGTGTACTGGTCGTAGAAGGACGACCCCCGGGCCGACCTGGCAAGCTCGAGCAGCCTGTTGACTTTCCCCTTGTCTCTCACGCCGTAGTGGCTGAGCAGGGCTTTCAGGTCGTTGGTCGAGACGCTGACATCTCCCCGCTCGATGCGGATGAGCTTGGACGGTGACCAGTCCATAGCGTGGGCAACATCGGCCCGCCCCATCCCGGCGGCGTCGCGTGCTCCCCTGAGCTCTTCGCGGAGCCGACGGCGCTGCACCGTCGGATCTTGAACTGCAGTCATCCCCTCTGCTTCCTCACGATTGACACCTGTCGTTGGGCTCACTGACCTTACGCTTCCTATCAGTTATACACTGGCATCCTGCTACTTGTCACGATGCTAGCACGCGGACCGCATCGTGCGTTGAGCAGGTGGCATGATGCCACATGACATCCGCTTCAGAGCTCGCTGTGCTGCGCAGACTCGACTAACCGGTGACAGTCCGATGGTTGTCCGACTGCCACCTGGCATGGTGAGATTTGCTGTCCGCCGGGTGCCGAAGCGCCTACGTGCAGTACGACCGCTGTCACCGCGCCACCTCCGGGAGCTGACCCATCGACGGCAGTGGTGGGCGAGTCGTTCTGAATCAATTCAGGCGGGTTACCTGGTTATGATGTGGTAGTCACACGGGTGTCCTGAGCCAGGTTGAGGTGCGGACCCAGACGTCTGACGCGCACGTTCGCTTACCGGTCCTGTCACTGCCTCGTCTCCTGACGAGCGCTTCGTGGGGAGGCTCGATGACGTCGTCACTGGCAGCGAGAGACGTGCCGTCCCAGCAGGAGAAGGAGTACGGCATGGTCGAGGTGCCGCCGCCCCCCGCCACGGCGTCCTGGCAGAAGAGCAGCGCGACTGGGTCGCAGAATTGCCTTGAAGTCACCCGCACCCACGAGCATGTCTGGCTCCGGGACTCGAAGAATCCGCTCGGGCCGGTGCTCGGGTTCAACAGCGAGGGGTGGGCGGCGTTCGTCGTCGGAGTGCAGCGCGACGAGTTCGACCGCTCCGGGGTGCCGGTCTGACGACGACACCCGGCCGATCGTGGTCCGGTAACTCCCGGCGTCGGGTAGACCTGTCCCCGGCAGCTCGTTCACAAGCTCACCGGGGTCACGCTGGCGGCCCGCCGCGCCGTCTGAGCTGCCGAGCTCAGTCGTCGTCATCCGGTGGGTCCTCCACGGCCATCGGTGCGACGGACCAGTCCCGTTCGGATAGTGGACTCGCGCAGCGCGGGCACACGCCCCGTCGCTGGCGGGCGGTGCGAATCGCCGCCCACTCCGCATTCAGCCTGCGACGCTCCTCGGCCTGCCGACGCAGCTTGGGCTGCATGGCCTCGACGGTCCAGGCCGCTCCGAGCAGCAGCCCGAGGCAGACCAGTAGGACCGCGCCCAGCACCATCAGGTCCATTGTCAGGTGCACTGTGCACTGCGGTGTGTTCCGCCACCACGTCTCGCTCCCTGACCAAGGCCCGGTGGCCGGGTTCCGGGGAAGCGCGTCGCGCTCCGGTGAGATGTCGACACGATTGCCTGCCCCTTCCTCATCGTGTGGCGGGTTGCAGCGCTGCGGTCCGCGGGTCGCCCGGTGCTGCGGGCGCCATGGCTCGTCGGGAGTTGCCTTCGGGGAGGGCGGCGAGCGGGGCGGTCGGGCGCCGAGCCATGCGAGCACCTCCCAAAAAACACGTACGTGCTATTTAGCACTTAGGTCTTATTGCTGATATAATATAGGTATAAACACCATAGCTGCAAGCTGTACTATGAGCTAACACTTACGTAGCATGGGGATGTCTCGCGGGGGAACGACGGCCGAGGAGTGACCTGTGGTACGGACGCAGCTGACCCATCGCGAGGACGAAGTGCTTCGTCTTGTGATCGATGGGCTCAGCAACGACGAGATCGCCGCTCGCCTGGCCATCTCGCGCCGGACGGTGGAGACGCACATGCGCACGCTGTTCCGCAAGACGGGGGTGACCAGGCGAGCCCAGCTTGCAGTGCTGTACCAGGCAAGCGACGCCAGCGCCGGGCCATGGTCACCGAGTGTTGCCGACGGCCTCGCTCCTGCGCTGTCGCAGCACCGTCGTGATCTGGCGGATTGCGAGAGGCAGCTGCGAAGCTATGTCGCCGCGGTACACGGGTTGCTCCATCGGCACCTCTCGCTGTTCAAGGAACGCGTCGAGATCACTCTCATGATCGGTGAGCAGGACGAGCAGGACATCGTTGTCGAGCGCCGCTGGACCACGCCGATGCCCTACCTCGTCTACCGGATCCTGGGCCCGATCGTCACCTGGCCGGACGATCCACCGTTCGAGCTGGACGACCTTGCCCATGCCTGCTATGTGGAAGGCCGAGACACTCAGGTCGACGTTCACCCGGTTCAGGATGTGAACGGCCGACCGCTACTGATGATCTTATTTCAGCCAGGACTGCACGACGACACCGAGTGGGTGCTGCGCTACCGCTCGCCGAGGTTGTGGAACCCGCTGCGCAACTCGGGCCAGGATTCCCTGGACTGGGCTACCGCTACCTTCGATCAACGGCACCCAGCGACCACCAGCGACCTCACCCTGAAGGTCGTCTTTCCGGCCTCCTGGACGGGGCAGCGGCTTACCGAGCAGAGTGATCTCGGCGTGATCCACACCGATTGCCTGCCGACCGGTCAGACCCAGGTGACCTGGCGCCACGACACTCCGCACGCCGGGGCGTACCACTGGGTCCTGCAAGGATCACGCGGGTGAGGGGTTAAGGCGTGCCCGGTATACGTTTCGCCAAGACCTCGGGGAGATCGCCGGGGTGGACGATGCAGAGGCGGCGGGTGGTCCGGGTGAGGGCGACGTAGAGGTCGTTGAGGCCCCTGGGTGACTCGGCCACAATCGCCGCGGGGTCGACCAGCACCACCGCGTCGAACTCCAGGCCCTTGGCCTGGGTGATAGTCAGCACGGTCACCGGCGAATCAAGGCCATCACCGTCGTCACCGGTGGGAACGATCTTGCGAAGCTCGTCCACGCTTGCGGCGGGCCCCAGTACGGCGACCCGGCCGTCACCCACCGCAGCGGCCTCTTCGACGACTACCGCGGGTAGCTCGTCGGCCAGGGCGACGACCCGGACCGCGCGGGGCGCCACGCCCGTGCTGCGCACCGACCGCGGTGGGATGACGTCGACGTCGAGGGCGGCGAGCACCGCGTCGGCCAGCTCCGCGACCTCGGCCGGGTTCCGGTAGTTGATCGTCAGCTGTTCCAGCCGCCATCGCTGCGCCACGTAGGGACCGAGCACGTCCTGCCAGGAGACCGCGCCCGCCCGGTCCCCGGTCTGCGCCAGGTCGCCGACCACCGTCATCGAGCGGCTGGGGCAGCGCCGCATCAGCACTCGCCAGGCCATCGGGGACAGCTCCTGCGCCTCGTCGATGATGACGTGACCGTAGGTCCAGGTCCGGTCGGCTGCCGCGCGCTCGGCGGTGCTGCCGTAACGGCGCTGCTGCTGACGGTCGGCAAGCCGGCTGGCATCGATCAGGTCGGTGGCGCGCAGCAGCTCAGGGTCCAGGTCCTCGTCTACATCCAGGATGTCCAATACTCCCTGCGCGTACTGCAGCTCCGCGCGCAAGGCAGCCACCTCCCGGGCGGCCTCGGCGCTGCCGTCGGAGCCGAGCAGCTCAGCGGCCTCGTCGAGCAGTGGCACATCAGCGGGGGTCCAGGTCTGTCCGGGTTCGGGGCCGGGAGCAGCGCGGGCCAGCAGGTCGCGCTCCCCGGGGTACAGCACCCGGTGGGTAGCGGTGGCCAGCCGCTCCGGGTCGGCGTAGAGGTCGGTGAGCAGCTGCTCCGGCGACAGCGTCGGCCACAGCTGGTCCAGTGCGGCGGTCAGCTCAGGACTGGCCCGCAGCTCGTCGCGGATGTCTGCCAGATCGCCTCGATCCAGCAGGTTCCCACCCAGCCCACCTGCGACCTGCTCGGCCAGCACCGTCACCACCTCGCGGTGGAAGATCCGCTTGGCCTCGTTGTGCGGGCGGCGGGAGCGCCGCGCCCGGGTGCGGGCCGGCAGGCACACCTTCTCGTCCAGCCGGACGTGCTGGGCCTCGACGTCGAGCTCGATGGGTGCTGCGGGGAGCTGCTGGCGGTCCCGGATCGCTGCGGCCACCACCTTCGCCATCTCCGCGCGACCCTTGACCGCGGCGGTCTCGGCGGGCTCGACGCCGTGAGCGTGCAGTCCCGGGTGCAGCTGGGCGACCGTGGACAGCAGCACGCTGGTCTCTCCCAGCGAGGGCAGTACCTGCCCGATGTAGCTCAGGAACGTCGAGTTGGGCCCGACGACCAGCACACCCCGCTTGGCCAGCTGCTGGCGGTGCGTGTAGAGCAGGTAGGCCGCGCGATGCAGCGCGACCGCGGTCTTGCCGGTGCCCGGCCCGCCCTGCACGACCAGCACTCCCTGGGGTTTGGCGCGGATGATCCGGTCCTGCTCGGCCTGGATGGTCGCGACGATGTCCGACATCCGGCCCGTCCGGCTCGCCGCCAGCGCGGCCATCAGCGCCGCTTCGCTGGTCAGGCTGGTGCGGGTCGGGTCCTGCTGGGCACTGTCGAGGTCGAGCACCTCGTCGTCGACGGTGAGCACGGTTCGGCTGCGGGTGCGGATGTGCCGGCGGCGGCGAACGCCCTCGGGGCAGGCGGCGGTCGCGGTGTAGAACGGGCGTGCCGCAGGCGCCCGCCAGTCGATGAGCAGCGGCTCGTAGTCGTGCTCCTCGTCGAGCAGCCCGAGCCGCCCGATGTAACGCCGCTCCTCGCCGTCGCCTTCGGTGGTGGTTTCCCCGCCGTCCCCGTCGCTGCCGCCGTCGAGGTCGAGCCGCCCGAAGCACAGGCCCTGCTCCACCCCGTCCAGGGTGGCGAGCTGGTCGGAGTACATCGCGGCGGCCGCGTCCCGCTCGGTGAGCGCTTGGGGTGTCCCGCTGGTGGCGCCTCGGAGGACATCGGCGAGCCGCTGCGCGGTGTAGCGCCGGCGATCGTCGAGATGCCGGTAGAGCAGGGTGAGGTAGTCCTGCTCTGCGGCCACGGCGTTATCGCCGCCGGACGGCGGTACTGGGGGAACCGACACGCGATGCATCCACCTTCTGCGACGGGATGGCCAACGTGGCACTCAAACCGGTGGGCGGCTGCCAACATTCCACGGTAGCAAGACGTGCACCCCCCAGGCGTCCTCCCCAGCATCCTAGCCGCCTAGCGCTCAGCCGTGGCTGCCGTGAGCACTGCTGCCGGAGCCGGTGAAGCTGAAGCTGTAGCTGGAGTCGGACCCGCCGTAGCCGAACATCCCGAGGAAGTTGAACTTGGATACACCCTCGCCGTTGGCGCCGTGCGTACCCGGGTCGCCGTTGGCGCCGGTGGCGGTTGCGTGCAACAGCGACAGGACGGTACGGGCCGGCAGCAGCTCCACATATTGCTCGCCGAGCTCAGCGAAGCTCATCGCGTCAGACATCGAATCCCCCTAGGACAGGCGGTCCCGGTCGCCCCGGGCACCGAAGACACCGCACCGGCGGCAGAGCCGGTTCGGCATCACCTACCGTGCCCACGGGAAGCGCCCCGTTGCAATCCGTAGTCCCACGTAACTCTTGAGTGGCCTACGTACACGAACCCCCCGAAGCCTGCACAGCGACAAGCATCCATATCGCGATCCAGGACGCCTTCCAGACCGCGATAAGCATCCATGTGGCAGCTCGCGAGCGTCAGCCGATGTAGGGGCGGCCGGTGTAGGGCTCGCCGATGAGGGTGGGTAGGCGGGTCCAGCTGGGGCGCCGAACCTGGCCGACGCGCAGGTCGACCAGACCGACGGGGTGGGTGTAGATCACCTGCTCAACGTGGCCCCAGCCCAGCGTGGGCACGCCCGGCGGTATGAGCTGCGACGGCAGCTCAACGAACGTCGCGGTGCGGTCGACCTGCACCAGGGTGCCCCCGTTGCCCGCGAAGGTCGAGTTGTCGGCGATCGAGCCCTCCAGCCCGTCGGCGGCCCGCAGCCGCACCTGGGGGGCCTGCACCAGGCCGTTTCGCACGGTGATCTGATCCTGGCAGGGCCACAGCCCGGCGGATACCTGGTCGGCGAACACCGGCCGGCCGGCGATGACATCGGTGACCGGTCGCGGCACGGCCAGCCGCGGTTGCGCGACGGCAAGCCAGCTGCCCGGACCCCGGACGCGGTCCTGCGCTATCACCCGCACCGCGCTCGGCGCGTCCAGGCCGGCGTCGCCCAGCGCGACGGTGACCTCGGTCCAGCCGGTGCTCTCCCCGATCGGGTCCAGCGGCACCGTACGTACCAGATCCGGTGCGGCTGGGTTTCCGGCTCCCACCTGCACCGCGAGCCGCTGGTTCTTGGTGAGCGTGCCCAGCAGCGGTACCACCACCCGGCCGTCGGGGACCGGACCGGGCAGCGGGTACCAGGGAGTCTGGAGGGTTCCGGTCCCGGTGCCGCCGGACACGTCGTCGTGCCACACCGTGCTGTTCAGTGGCTGCCGTGCTGAATCCGTCAGCGTTGAATCCGGCAGCGGTGCTTCCCGCATGTCCCCGGTGAGCGCGGCGGTCCCGGTGGCCGGTCCGAGGCCGGGCTCGGCGTTGACGAACACCGTCACGGACGTCGCCAGTCCGCAGGAGTCGCCGGTGAGCGCGCGCAGGTTCATCAGCGCCACCGAGCTACCGGGGTGCTGACGCAGCGGCGCGACGGTGAACACCGCGAGCATCAGCACCACCCCGAGGCCGGTCGCGGTGACCAGCACGGCCCGATCCGGGCCCGGCCAACCCCTGCGCCGCATCCACCACCAGCCCGCACCTGCGACTGCTAGCCAGAGCAGCGGGTTGCGCAACGACAGCGGTCCGGCAGACGGGGCGAGCAGGCTCTGTAGGTAGGGGGTATCGATGAGGATGTGGTTTCCGAAGGGCTGGCCCCAGTCGGAGTAGGGCCGCCACAGGTTGGGGCCGGCGAAGCTGACGGACGCGGCGGCCACCAGCCCCGCGGTGCCGATGGCGATCGCCGCGACACCGGCCCGCCGCGGTAGCGGGGAGCGGATCACCGCAGCGGCGAGCAGCACAGTGGCGGGTGCGGCGATGGCACCGAAGTGGTTCACCCACTTCGTCGGCGTCAGCACCATCGCCACCAAGCCGATCGCGGTGATCGCCGCCGTCTCGCCGAGCAGCCGGCCGGTGCGACCCCCGGTGCCGCCTCGCCGCCCGGCCCCGATGGCCACGGCCAGCAACACGCCCAGGGTGAGCAGCACTGGCAGCCGCTTACCCCAGGCCCCCCGGTCGTCGGCGACGAGGAGGTTCGCGTAGTGCAGGTGCTCCTCGTACCAGGCGTGCTGGCGGTAGTACCAGCGGTGTACCGCGATCGATTCCAGCACGTCGCCGAGCGTGGCGTCGGCGAACCCGACCGGAACCACGATCGAGGCGGCCGCACCGGCCAGCAGCACCGCTGCCACCCGGCCGGCCAGGTCGCAGGCCCGCCACCACTGCCACAACCACGGCAGGCACAACACCAGCGGCGCGCTCGCGACCAGGCCGGTGGGGGAGACCGTGACGGTGAGTGCGGCGACCGCGGTGGCCGCCGCGAGCACCCCGACCGAGCGGCGCCGCCGGGCCAACTCGGCCAGCACCAGCACTGCCGCCGCGCCCATCGCGATCAGCGGTTCGGGCCGCAAGGTGATCCCGTAGGCAAGCCACCACAGCAGGTGCGCGGCCGCCACCGCCCACGGGACCAGCGGTCGCTGCGCCGCCCGGCCGAGCACCGTCGCGACCAGCACCCGCAGCAGCGCGTAGCTCACCAACCCGTAGCCCAGCGGCAGCAGCCGCATCCAGCCCAGGCTCCAGTTGTCTCCGGCAGTGCCCCAGGCCTGCATCACGTACTGGCTGGTGGAGAACGGGTTCTCGGTGACGTTGAACTGGTAGATCACGTTGCCGATATAGCCCGAGTCCATCGCGTTGCGGGCCATCAGCAGGTACCACGAGTCATCGATATTGACCGGGCCCAGCACCACCCAGATCAGCGAGGCCCCGAACACCACAGCATCAGCCCACGACGGGCGCGGCCGGACCAGTCCGGGGCCATCACCGCGCCACCATCGCCAGGCCAGCACGAGCAGCACCGTGAGCGCGAGACCATGCGCGACCAGCAACGCCGTCTTGAGCAGCGTGGGGCTGGACTGGTATCGCGCGTCGGTGTGCAGCGACACGGTCAGCCCACTGGTTCGCTCCACGGCGTCGGTCTGCAGCTGTGCGACCTGAGGAACCAGCAGGTCAGCCCGGGTGCCGATGTCAGCGCCGTCGCGTGACACCCGAATCCCGCCGGCATCGGCGAGGACCTGGTAGGAGCAGTCCCCGGCCGGCAGTGCCTCGCGGGTGAGCTCCGCACCGGAGGCGGTGACCGTCACCGTGCCCTGGGCTGCGGCCACCACCAGGCCCTGGCCCGGGGCGGTGCCCACGTCGGCGGGCAGCGTGCGCAGCGCCTCGCCGCCACCCGGGCGAGCGTCCAGCTCCTGCAGCGTCGCGCACCCGACGGTGGCCGTGAGCTGCAGCGGGCGGTAAGGCGACAGCGGAAGCACGGTCGAGGTGGGCTGCTGCCCGGCGCGGGGCCAGCTCACCACCGGATCGTCGGCGATGACCGGGGCGAGCACCGCGAGGATCCCCAGCAGCCCGGTGATCAGCGCTAACGCCGCGATCGTCCACCCGATCCGGCGCCGGCTACCGGCGTCGGGGGTAGCGGGGCTGGGGTGAGCCGAGCTGGGCACCGCGGCAGAGTATGGCCGCGCAGCGCCCGGGCCACGCTGGGGGTGTGACGTCAACAGTACTGACCGTGGCAGGGCTCACCGGATAACGGCTCCGGTCACCGGGTGGCGTCCACCCCTTGGGTGAGCACCAGCGAGCGGTCGTCTTCCGGTGGTGGCTGCGCATCGGCGGGTGGTGGGTCACGGCGGGGCCGAGGGCTGTCGGAGTGCTCCTCGACCCCACCGTGATCTGGGTCCGGCCATCCCGCCCCGGGGTACCTGCGGGGTGGAAGCGGGGGCGGGATGGCCGGGGTCTGAACTGGCGTAGTGCAAGGGTTGCTGGGGTCGGGCTCGATGCCGGACACCACGTCGGTGTCGCCCAGGTCGCGGGCTGCCGTAGGGCTTGTGCTGTCCTGCGCGGGTGGCAGGTCGGTCAGTCCCAATTCGCAGACCAACCGGGAATGCAGGAACTCCGCGGGCTGCTGGAGAAGCCAGAAGCGCGCCTCGCCGTGCACCCGGCAGCGGCGGCGACGGCATCCGAGCACTGCGCCCGGATGCCGACACGACCGGCAACGGCCCCGCCGATCTACTGGGTGGGCCATCAATAGGGCATAAAGCGCCGCGCTGGCCTGGCATGGAACTGAGCCGATCCCGCCCGCAGCACCACGCCCGGCCTGCACCGCGTCCACCAAGACCGCACGCAACCGCTCGCACAACCATGCGTAACTGGCCTCAGAGGCGGTCGGTCCCTTGCCGGTCATGTCGGGCCAGCCAAGGCTTGGGCGAGGTCAACGCAGCGGGTGATCGTCACGCAGGGGAGATTGCCTGCGTTCGGGTCATCGCTCCAAGTAGTAGCCGTGTGCCGCATCGGTTTACCCGGGTCCTGCATACTTTGGCGGCTCATTCGGCGTGTGAAGCTCTACAGTCTGGGGTAGTGGTGGTGCATCCAGCGTGTGCATCGCAAGCAGTGCGGGAGGCTGCTGCGGCCGGTCGGGTCGGCGAGGTTATCCGCCTCGTCCGGCGTGCTCACGGACTGAACCAGCACCAGCTGGGCGTAGCCACAGGTCGGAGCCAGTCGACGATCTCGCGGATCGAGCGAGGCGGGTCAGGAACCCGCGACGTGGAGACCCTGCGTCGACTCGGAACCGAACTGGGCATCGCCCTTGTCATGCTCGGTCTCGCCGAGCAGCCAAGCCAGAACAGACACAGTGAGCACCCCGTGAACCGACGAGAGCTTCTCCTCGGCGCAGCTGCCGCAGTGCTGGCCAGCGCCGCCCTACCAGGAACCGTGCTGGCAGATGACGAGTCGGCGGCTGCCGTGCATGCCATCACCACAGCGCATCGCAGGCTCGATGGAACAACCCCCTCACCTGAGCTCACCGAACCGGTGCTGGCCCATCTGCGGATGGCCACCCGCATGCAGGCCGAGATCTGGGACCCGCTGAGCGCCAAGGCCATGGCTGCCGCGGTTAGTGAGGTGGCAGGACTCGCGGGATGGCTGCACTGGGACATGCACGACCTCGGCTCAGCGCGGCATCACTACCGAAGTGCTGTCGAGCACGCCCAACGCGTCGGCGACTCCCTGCTCACCGCGTACATGCTCGGTAGCCTGGCGTCTTTCGTCGTGCACGAAGGCGAGGCCAGCGAGGGTCTCGTGCTGATCCGGCACGCAGCCAAAGCCACCACCGGGCAGCGCCCCGCCACCGCCGATGCGTGGCTAGCCGCCATGCAAGCCGTTACGCACGCGATTGCGGGCAACGATAGCGAAACGTGGCAAGCGCTCGATCGCGCCGAGGAGGCAGTCGAGCGGATCGCGACGGAGGAACAGCCGCCGTGGCCTTGGGTTTTCCCGTTCGACGCTCGGAAGATCGCAAGTCACCGGCTCACCTGCGCCGTGCGCTTGCGCCGTCCCGATGTCGCGTACGCGGCCGTGGATGACCTTTCGCTGGTGGCTTCTGGACACCGCAAGCAAGGCGCCCTGGTGCTGCTGGATCTCGCCTCGGCGCACGTCCAGACTCGGGAGGTGGACGAGGCTCTGCGGGTGGCCACTGCTGCCGTTGATCTCGCCGCACGAACGCAATCAGAGCGTGTGTTGAGCCGAGCGCGGCAATTCCGTCGGACGGTTCCCGCTCAGGCACCGCACGGACTGCTGCGCGATTTCGATGACCGCTTGCGTGCCGCTAACACCCGGGACAGGACATTCGGGTGAGGCTCATCGGGATCACTGGGCATCGTGGCCTATCGCCATCTACCGCCCATCTTGTCACGCTGGCTATACGGGACGCACTGGCCGAGTACGGCGCGAGCGTCACGGGCGTTACCTCACTGGCTGACGGCGCCGATCAACTCTTCGCACGCGCCGTGGTCGACCAGGGTGGACTGATCGAGGTCATCGTGCCCGCCGCGCAATACCGCGACGGCCTTCCCGCAGAATCACACGCGGAGTACGACGACCTCCTCGGCCAAGCCATCAGGGTGCGCCGGCTCGACTTCACCGAGTCGACATCTGAGTCCCACATGGCCGCCAGTGAGCTGATGATCTCGATGATCAGCGAACTGTTCGCCGTCTGGGACCAACAACCCGCTCGTGGCTACGGGGGCACTGCGGACGTCGTAGCGCACGCACGTGATCGCGGACGGCCGGTACGGATCATCTGGCCAGGTGGCGCGACCCGCGACTAAGAACCGTCCGTGATCCCTGGCAGGTCAACCCGCATGCGACATCCGGCCCGGTAGTGGTGTTGGGCTGCGCCCTGTCCCCAGCCGGTGGACAAAGCGTGCTCACGACACCGGAAAGCAACCCACGATGACCACTCCGGGTTTTGAGGGTTCAGCCTGTCGGATCGCCTGCCTCATTCGGCAGGGTTTGACCAGTCTCTCTGCAGAGCCTCGTCGATGAGGGTTTGGACGATCTGGTGTTCGGGGACGGTTTTGATGACCTTGCCGCGGACGAAGATCTGGCCTTTGCCGTTGCCGGCGGAGACACCGAGGTCGGCTTCGCGGGCTTCGCCGGGACCGTTGACGACGCAACCCATCACGGCGATGCGCAGTGGGACGGGGAAGCCGTCGAATGCGGCAGTGACTTGTTCGGCCAGGGTGTAGACATCGACTTGGGCGCGCCCGCAGGAGGGGCAGGACACGATCTCCAACCGGCGGGGTCGCAGGCCGAGGGATTCGAGGATCTGGTTACCGACCTTCACTTCCTCGACGGGTGGGGCGGACAGCGACACCCGGATGGTGTCGCCGATCCCCTCGGCGAGCAGGACTCCGAAAGCGACGGCGGACTTGATGGTGCCCTGAAAACGTGGTCCAGCTTCGGTGACGCCGAGGTGCAGGGGGTAGTCGCAGCGCTGGGCCAGCTGGCGGTAGGCGGCGATCATGACGAGCAGGTCGTGGTGTTTGACGGAGATCTTGATGTCGCGGAACCCGTGTTCTTCGAATAGCGAGCATTCCCAGAGGGCGGATTCGACCAGCGCTTCGGGGGTGGCGTGGCCGTGTTTGGCCAGCAGCCGGGGGTCCAGGGAGCCGGCGTTGACCCCGATGCGGATCGGCACACCGGCGCCGGCGGCGGCCGCAGCGATCTGTTCGACCTTGTCGTCGAACTTCTTGATGTTTCCAGGATTGACGCGGACCGCGGCGCAGCCGGCGTCGATGGCGGCGAAGACGTATCGGGGTTGGAAGTGGATATCGGCGATGACCGGGATCTGCGACTTGGCGGCGATGGCTGCCAGCGCGTCGACGTCATCCTGACTGGGGACGGCGACCCGCACGATCTGACAACCCGTCGCGGTGAGCTCAGCGATCTGCTGCAGGGTGGCGTCGATGTCGGAGGTGCGGGTGGTGGTCATGGACTGGACTGAGACGGGCGCGCCGCCGCCGACGGCCACGCTCCCGACCATGACTTGGCGGGATGCCCGGCGCCGCGGTGCGGGTGGGCTCGGCGGTGCGGGCATGCCCAGTTGGACAGCTGTCATCAGATCTCCTTGCACGTGACTTTGCCCCGGTGGGTGCTGGCGAGTCGTTTGAGGACGGCGGTGGCGATACCGGCCGCGTCCAGACCATGGGCGCGCAGGATCTGATCGCGGGAGGCGTGCGGCAGGAACCGGGGCGGCAGGGCGAAGGTGGCCGCGCAGGTGTCCGCCCCGGCGGCGGCCAGTGCTTGGGCGATCCGGGCGCCGAGCGCTCCGGTGCTGGTGGTGTCCTCGACGGTGAGCACCAGGCGGTGCGCGCCCGCCATCTTGAGCAGCGCCGGGTCCAGCGGCGCGATCCAGCGTGGGTCGATCACGGTGACCGGCACGTCGTGGGCGGCGAGCTCCTCAGCCGCGGCCAGGCACGGGGCGGCCATTGGTCCGACGGCGATCAGCAAGCCCTGGGCAGCGGGGTCGTCACGGAGGATGTCGCAGTGCCCGATCCGGCCGATGGCGGGGATGTCCGGGCCGGTGGTGGCCTTCGGGTAGCGGATCACAGTGGGCCCGTCGGCGATGTCGACGGCTTCGCGGAGCAGCTCGCGCAGCCGTGCACAGTCCCGGGGCGCGGCAAGACGCAGGCCGGGCACGACCGGCAGGACCGAGGCGTCCCACATGCCGTGGTGGCTGGGCCCGTCCGGGCCGGTGATCCCGGCCCGGTCCAGCACGAAGGTGACCGGCAACTGGTGCAGGGCGACATCCATGAGCAGCTGGTCGAAGGCCCGGCTGGCGAACGTGGAGTAGAGGGCGACCACGGGGTGCAGGCCGCCGATGGCCAACCCGGCGGCGGAGGTGACGGCGTGCTGCTCGGCGATCCCGACATCGAACACCCGGTGCGGGAACCTCGCGGCGAAGGTGCCGAGGCCGGTGGGGTGGCGCATCGCCGCGGTCAGGCACACCACGTCG
>JBOHFU010000039.1:3182-15125 GCA_050699675.1 Pseudonocardiaceae bacterium | reverse complement strand
GCAGGTGCCCGCAGTCGACCTGGTCGATCTGCGGAGGGCGCCGCTGCGGTTGCGCGGACGGGTACTCGAAGAGGGCCGGCTGCTGTACAGCGCCGACGAGCCCGGCCGGGTCGCCTTCGAGGTCCGCACCCGCAGCGAGTACTTCGACTTCCTCCCGACCCAGCGAGCACACCGCGACCACTTCCTGCGCCGGGTAGCGGTGCGGGGGCTGGATGGTTGACCTCGACCGGATTCACCAGCGTCTGGAGCTACTCGCCGGCTATCTGCGCGAGCTGCGACGGCTGCGTGACCTGCCTGTCGCCGAGTACCTGCGGCACGAGGTGTACGCCGGCCGGTACCTCGTCCAAGTCGCGGCGCAGACCTGCATCGACCTGGCCAACCACGTCATCGCCTCCGAGGGCTGGCGGGCCCCACGCGACTTCGGCGACAGCTTCACCGTCCTGCACGAGTACGGCGTCATCGACGACACGTTGGCGGGTCGGCTCCGTGGCCTCGCCGGGTTGCGAAACCGTCTAGTTCATGTCTACGACGAGATCGACGACGTCCGCGTGCACGAGGCGCTCGCCACCGGATTACCCGACCTCGATGCGTTCGCTACGGCAGTGGCCCGACTCGCGAGCTGAGGACGGTGCACCTTCCACGCCGACCAGCGTCGATCACGAAGCGGGTTAGGCGACCAGACTGATCAGGTCGCCCAGCTCGTAGGGTCTCGAACTCCACCGGTGGCCTGCCTTGGCAGGCTCCGTGCAATCGACGGTTGTTATACCAATCCACCCATGCTGCGGTGGCGACGTCGACTTCTTGAATAGTGAACAGGAACTATCGGGATTCCTCTGCGGCGGTGCGGCCGGAGTGGTCCAAGGGTGGACCTACACCACCGACGGCGCCTGGGCAGACCAGATTCTGCTCACCGAGACGGTGCCCGGCCTCTCCCGCAACGGTCCGGTCCACGCTGGAACTGGGGGGTAGGCGTGCCCGACGGTGATGACCCGCACCAAATCTTCAGCAACGCCTTTCTCGATCTCATCAGGTCATGGCCTTCGCTCACCGGGCGTTCAGCGCCTGGGTGAGCCGGGGGGTGATCCAGTCGAGGACGTAGGGGATGCTGAGCACCGACGGGTAAGCGAGGCCGGTCGAGACATCGCTGGCGAGGTGGATGTACGCGCCGCGCTGGACGGCGGGGAGCTGCTGGAACAGCGGATTGTCTTCGAGGGCAGGACGGCTTTCCTCGGAATGGTAGCTCAGCATCACGACATCGGCTTCCAGGACACTGAGCTGCTCCAGGCTCACCTGCGCCCAGCCCGGATAAGGCGACGACAGAGCGGTCACCTTCGGCGAGAGAACAAGACCGAGCTGCCCCAGCACGATCGCCGAGGTGTCCTGGGGGGAGTTACTCGTCCACACCTCCGCGGGGCCTGTCACCGGACCGTTGGTGTAGGTCTTGCTTTCCCAGTCGGGGTGGGTGTCGCGGACCGCTGTCAGCTTCGCCTCGGTGTCCTCGACCAGGCGGCGGGCCTCGTTCGCCAGCCCAACCGCCTCGCCTACCCGGATGGTGCTCTGCTGCCAGGTGTCCCTCTGGGCGATGGTCGTCGGGCCGACGACCTTGGCGATCCGTTCGAGGCGTGGCCGGTCAGTGTCGTAGTCGTTGTTGGTGGTGTTGTAGGTGGTGGCCACGATGAGGTCGGGCTTGAGCGCAACCACCTCCTCGAAGGGTAGGCCGCCGCCGTCGGTGTCTCTCACCAGCTCGACGCGCCGGGAGCCGAGTGCGGCGGCCGTCCATGGGTGGAAGCCGCTCTCCTGACCGAAAGCGGCCGACATGCCGACCGGGGTGATCCCGAGGGCGATGAGGGCATCGGCGTCGATACTCTGCCCCAGCACCACCACTCGAGTCGCCAGTGGCGTTGGGCTCGCGGTGCCGGTGCCGCCGCCGGCTGGGCCGCTATCAGAGCAGGCGGTGAGCCCCAGCAGCACGGCGCCGCCAGCCGTCCCTCGGAGGAACCTGCGACGGGTGACCGGACCCAGCCTCGTTCTTGATCGACACCTAGTAGGAACGCCGAGGGGTGCCGCCGGGGGACGGAGGGGGCAGTGATGGTCACGACGACTCCACGGTGAAGATCACGGGATACCCTGATCATGTCGATCGTGCTTGCCAGGGCAAGGCTGACCTTTAGTTCGAAGCTCCCATCCGGGCAATAGGCGAGTTATGTCCGATTATCATCGCTATCCGCCCTCTTGTAAGGCAAGACTGACATGATCTACGTGTGCAGGGCATGCGCCTTGCTCGGCTCCTCTTCGCGCTGCTCGCTGCGGCCTGCTCATCGCCTGCCCTAGCGGTGAACCCGCCCAGCTAGGAGTCCAGGCTCGCAGGACTAAAACTCGCGGGGCTGACGTTCGCACCGCCCTCCGGGCCACTGCCGGTTGTCGTGACCGACCAGCTGAACCACCCCGGGTTCGGTAGCGACTCGTTGTTGGGGGTTGGGCGCTGATGGTGACTTCGAGTTCGGTGAGGAGCCGGCGGACGCGCCGTTCGATCTCGTCGCGGATCGGTTGCACGCTGCCGACGTCGAGGCCGGCGGGGTCGTCCAGGACCCACTTCTCGTAACGACGACCGGGGAAGACCGGGCACGCGTCGCCGCAGCCCATGGTGACCACCACATCGGCGGCCTGCACGATCTCGTCGGTCCAGGGTTTGGGGAACTGCTGTGAGATGTCGATTCCGCGCCACGCATGGCCTCGACCGCGGCCGGGTTGATGGTGCTTGCTGGTTCCGAGCCACCTGACCACGCGACGGCCTGGTCGCCGGCGAGGTGTTGGAAGAAGCCCATGGCCATCTGCGAACGGCCCGCGTTGTGGGTGCACAGGAAGAGGACGGTGGGTTTGCCGAGCGCGAGGCGTTGGTCGATGGACAGGTCACCTCGGTGGTAGGTCTCGGTCATCGCGGTCTCCATGGTGGGTCGATAAGCGGCAATGCTGGGTGTATGGCACGCACCGGGTCGGCGGTGGTGCTGTGCGGGACCGCTGCGACAGCTGCGGCCCGGGGTGCATCGGGGTAGAGGACGAGTACCAGGCCAAGACCCACCAGGCCGCCGACCAGTTGGGCGGCGATGAATCCAGGTGCCGAGGCCGGGGCGATGCCGGCGAAGGTGTCGCTGAACATCCGCCCGATGGTGACGGCGGGGTTGGCGAAGGACGTGGAGGAGGTGAACCAGTAGGCGGCACCGATCCAACCGGCGACGGCGGCCGCCGACAGCGCCGCCCGGCCGGTGCGAGCCAGCGCGAAGATCACCGCGATCAGTCCGACGGTGGCGACCAGCTCACCGACCCACAATCCGATGCCGCTGCGTGGTTTCTGGGAAACCTCGATCGCAGCCAGACCGAACATCACGTTGGCCAGCACCGCTCCGGCCACTGCGCCGATGATCTGCGCCGCGGTGTAAGCCCAGACATCGCGGCCGGTCAGGCCGGTGCGGGTGCGACGGCCGAGTAGCCAGTCGGCCGCGGACACGACGGGGTTGAAGTGTGCCCCGGATACCGGACCGAACAGCAGGATCAGCACCGCCAACCCGAGCACTGTAGCCGTCGAGTTCTGCAGCAACTGCGGCCCTAACTGGCCCGGGGAGAGCTGTTGTGCGGCGATGCCCGACCCGACCACGACCGCGACCAGTCCCGCAGTGCCGACCAGCTCAGCCAGCAGCCGCCGCGCCAGATCCGGTGGGGTCGATAAAGAAGGCGTCATGCCGGCACCCGGGTGGGCAGCAACGCCTCCGACAGTGCCCGCAGGGCCTCCGGTAGCACCCGGTAGTAGATCCACGTGCCGCGGCGGTCACCTTCGATCAAACCGGTTTCACGCAGCACCTTGAGGTGGTGGCTGATCGTCGGCCCGGACACCTGGAAGCCCACTGTCAGTTCACATACGCAGGCCTCGCCGCCCTCGTGGGAGGCGATCAAGCTCAACAGCCGCAGCCGTACCGGGTCACCGAGGGCCTTGAATCGCCGGGACAGCTCCTCGGCCTGGTCGGACGTGAGCGGGTCGGCGGTCAGCGGTGCGCAACACTGCGCCAGCTCCGCCGCTGTGTCTTGCCTCGACATGCTTCTAGATTGACAGATTTCGAATCAAGGTCCAAGCTATTACTCGACGTTCATCGAAACAACAAGACCCGAGGAGGGTGCAGCGATGACTAAGCAGACCACCGACCTACGCGACGAGGTCCGCCAGCGCTACGCGGCCGCGGCCACCGCCGTGCGCACCGGAGCCCAGCCCAGCTGCTGCGGCACCTCCGGTGCCGTTGACGAGGTCGAGATCGGGGACGGGTTCGGCGGCCAGCTTTACGACTCCACCGACCGAGACTCGCTGCCCGTTCAGGCAGTCGCCGCCAGCCTGGGGTGCGGCAACCCGCTGGCTGTGGCCGACCTGCACGAGGGCGAGACCGTGCTGGACCTCGGGTCCGGGGGCGGTATCGACGTGCTGCTGTCGGCCCGCCGGGTCGGCCCCACCGGGAAGGCCTACGGGCTGGACATGACCGACGAGATGCTCACCCTGGCCCGGACCAACGCGGCGGAAGCCGGCACGACCAACGTCGAGTTCCTGCAAGGCACCATCGAGGACATCCCGCTACCCGACGCCTCCATCGACGTGATCATCTCCAACTGTGTGATCAACCTGTCCACCGACAAGCCGGCCGTATTCGCCGAAGCGTTTCGGGTGCTCAACCCGGGAGGTCGGCTGGGGGTCTCCGACGTGATCGCCGAAGACCACCTCAGTGCCCACCAGCGGGCCGAACGAGGCAGCTATGTCGGCTGCATCGCCGGCGCCCTGAGCATCAGCGAATACCGCGACGGGCTCGCTGTCGCGGGTTTCACCGACATCACCATCACCCCGACCCACGAGGTCGCCGACGGTATGCATTCCGCGATCATCCGGGCCACCAAATCCTCCGCCGGGACCTGATGCCGGTGCTGATCGCTTGTGTCGCCAGTCACTAGCCGCCTGCGCCGAACACCAGGATCGACGCGGTGAAACCGTGCAGGTGGTTGCGGCCCGCAACCGGGCCGATCTCGCCGGCCGCGAAGAACCCGGCCACACCGGTGGTACCGAGCCCAGCGCGCACCGCCAACACGTCGTGATCGGCACTCGGGAACATGGTCCTGCCACGCCCGTTGCAGGAAAACAGCAGCGCGCCACCCACCGGACCGTGCTCCGCGCGGAATTGGGAGAACAGCTCCTCGAGGTCGGCGGCGGCGGCGGATGCGTCACGCACTTGGAAGCGAACGGTGCGACCTACGTCCACGACGTCTGCGATGGCGATCGCGCCCCGCTCACTGTCGGCACCCATGACGTTGCGGATGAGGAAGTCGCCGCGCTCGTGCTCCTCGACGTACTCGTCCATCGCGACGCCAATGTGCAATCCGCGCG
This sequence comes from Pseudonocardiaceae bacterium, assembly GCA_050699675.1. Taxonomy (GTDB): domain Bacteria; phylum Actinomycetota; class Actinomycetes; order Mycobacteriales; family Pseudonocardiaceae. Next base: position 9,712 of record JBOHFU010000039.1, on the reverse strand, counting down.
CGACAGCTTGCCGTTCCTCGGCAGGGAGCTCGGCGACGATCTGCTCGAGCTTGGCCAGTGCAGGCATCCCGGCCAGGCCCAACAGCACGTTGCCCTCGGCCTTGGTGACGATCATCGGCGGGCCGAAGGGCCGGCAACCCTGGCTGACCACCGGGACGGCTGCAACCGGACCGCCGAGCACCATCCCCACCGCGCCGGCCGGCACGCTGTGCCCGTCCAGAAACAGCCGCGCGGACCCCTCGCCACGGGGACCGCTGGCCACCCCGCCGATCAGCGGCAGACCGGTGAGGTCATCGTTGGAGCGCTGCACGAACGCCGCGACGGGGAAGGTGAACGGATCGGCGAGGAGCACCGCGATGGCGTCGTCTTCGTGCCGGTCCGGCATACCGGTGACGGCAGCACCATCGGGGGTGCGTACCAGCTCCAGGCGGAACGGGGTGCACGTGACTCCGGGAAGGCAGGCGGCGAACACGCTGACCGCGGGCTCGCTCTCCACCCCCCGGCCAGCGCCGATCACGCCACCGGCGCTGCAGCCGAGTGTCGTGCCGGCCCCGGCCAACTCCCTCGCGCGGGTGCCCGCCGACTCGACCGCATTCGGGTCGTCGGCGCAGACGAAGACGCACAGTAGGTCGGGACGCTGCCCGTGCAGTGCAGCCATGGCCTGTGTGATGGCGGATTCCGCCACCGCAGCCAGATCGGGACCGACCGCGAGGCCGTCGCCGAAGCGGGACGTGAGCACGTCTGTTGGGGAGGACACGGGGATGCCACCTTCCGACGACTACGGGAACACCATTGTGCGCCGTGAGTCACCCGCTCGGCAGGATCAGGTGGACGTCGCCGAACTCGTGCCAGCGGTACCCAGCGTGTAACGCCTCCGCGTAGGAGGCGGCGAGCAGGTCGCGTCCGGCCAGTGCCCCCAGCATCAGCAGGTGCGACGCTGCCGGCTCGTGCCAGCCGGTGAGCAGCCCGTCCACCGTGGTGACCCCGCGCTGCGGCGTGACTACCAGGTCGGTCCATCCCGAACCCACGCCGCCTAGTGCCGCGGCTGACTCCAGGGCACGCACCACGGTGGTGCCCACCGCGATCACCCGGCGACCCTCGCTACGGGCTGCCTGCACCGCCTTGGCGGTGCAGGCAGGCACGGCGAACCACTCGGCGTACGGCGGCTCACCGGACTCCGCGGAGGACACCCCGGTGTGCAGCACCAGTGCCGCAACGCGCACCCCGCGAGCGCGCAGCCGGCGCAGCAGCCGGCTGGTCAGCGGCCGGCCTGCGCTGGGCATCTCCGCGCTGCCCGGGGTGTCGGCGTACTCGGTGCGGTAAGCCGACAGTGGCCACGGGGCGCTGGCGTACCGGTAGCGGATCGGAGCGCCGTACTCGTGCAGCCACTCCCCCAGCGGGAGGGGGGTGCGCAGTTGCCCGCACCACAGCCGGGAGCTGGTCGATCCTGCCGGCACGGAGCTGTCGAGGTGCAGATACCCGCCGCCGGTCAGCCGGATCCGCGTGCCGGTCCGATCCTGCGGCGACGGCTCACCGCCGAGCGGGTCCCCTTGCCCCCCAACGGCAGTGCGAACCTCGACCACCCACCGCGACGCGGTGCCGGCCAGCGCCGCCGGATACCCCAGCGGTGCCGCGGGATCCAGCGTGGACAGGTGCACCTCGACGCGCTGCCCGCCGGAGGTGACGCCGCTCAGCGCGGCGGGCAACGTGTCGGAGGTGTTCACCACCAGCAGATCCCCGGCCCGCAGCATAGTGGGCAGGTCCGCCACGCTGCGGTGTTCGAGTCCGCGGTCGGTCGCCACCAACATGCGCACCCGGTCGCGGGGCACTCCATAGGTCTCCGGCGGTCCGGTGGCCAGCAGGTGGTCGGGCAGCTCGAAGGACGGTAGGGGTGGGGTCACACCGGCACCTGCCTGAGCTCAGCCACGGTATAGCGCCCGCTGGGCACCGGCTCGTCGACCACCCGGCGCAGCGTGGGCACCACCTCCTCGGGCCACGGGCGGTCGCTGATGTCCTCACCCGGGAACGCCGCGGCCTGCATCGCGGTGCGCATGTCACCGGGATCCACCGCGAGTACCCGCACGTCGGGCTCCTCGCTGGCGAGCACCCGGGCCAGCTGGTCGAGCGCGGCCTTGCTGGCGCCGTAGCCGCCCCAACCCGGATAGCCCTCGACAGCCGCGTCACTGCTGATCGCCAGCACGGTGCCGCCCGCCGTCCGCAAGGCCGGCAGTGTGAGCTGGACCAGCAGTAACGGGGCGACGGTGTTGGTCTCGAGGACCGCCCGCAACTCCTCGCTCCGGTAGCCGGCCAGCGGGGACAACGGAGTCTGGCCGAGCGAGGAGGCGTTGAGCACGAGCAGGTCCAGCCGGTCGCCAACCGCGGCGACCAGCTCCCGGCGGTGCGCATCATCTGTGATGTCGCCGGGTATGGCGGTGGCGTCGGGCCAGCCAGCTGCGGCGCCGTGGAGATCGGTGGCGGATCGGGCGTCGACGATGATCCGCCAGCCGTCGGTGACAAGGCTGTCGGCGAGTGCGCGGCCCAGGCCGCGGGAGGCTCCGGTGACCAGTGCGTTCTGCATGCCTCCACGGTGCGCACCGAGCAAGCGCGCTCCCTCGGGCCGCGGTACTGACCGGCACCCGACCTTGGTCCTAGGTCCTCGTCATCGACCACACCCGGGAGGTGTCCTGACGGCCAGGCGTGTCCTCGCCATTCTCGCGCCGGCGTCCTTTTGCTCCGGCTCCGTCTTGGAGACCGCTACGGCGGCGCCGCCGGCGGGGACCTTCCGGCTAGCCGTGAGCCGGCAGGATGTTGTTGTTGTACCGAAAGAAGTTCTCCGGGTCGTAGGTTGCTTTGATCTCGGCGAGCCGCTGCAGGTTGCGGCCGAGGGCATCGCCGACACCTGCGCGCATCGGCTCGTCGGCGAGCCCGGTGAAGTTCAGGTACACCCCGCCGGTGCCATATCGAGTGACGCTCTCCCACGCCGACCGGACCCACCCGATCGTCTCGGCATCGGCGGCAGAATCGCTCCAGTTGCCGGCGATCTCCACCATGAACGGCGCCGAGCGTTCGGCAAATGCAGCCTCCTCGGGGCCGACCGCGCCGATCGCACCGCCCATCAGCCAGATGTTCACCATCGTCAGGGGGGACGGCCGATCCAGCGCTCGGCCCGCGAGGATGCCGATCGCGTCATCGGTGAGTTCGTTGAGATACTGTGACTTCCAGTACGCCCGTAGGGCGTTGCGGATGAAGAACGCGTCGAATCCGCTCTGCACCATGGTGAACGCCATCGGCCCGGACATGTCGAACAGCGGCGTGCCGAGTTCGCGCAGCGGCGCCAGGGCCTTCATGCCGTGATCCGGATCGCCAGCGTAGACGCCGCCCACGATGACGCAGGCGCGGTTGTGCACCACTTCGGGGAGCCCGGGAGCCGCCGGGAAGGTGAGGGTCACCACCGCCGTGGAGACCTCGTCCGGCGCCTCCGACACATAGTCGCGCCAGCCACGCATGACGTCCGTGACGTCGTCCATCGGGTAGAACGGCGCGGCGAATGCGACGACCGGCCCCACCGCGTGCAGCCGGAAGGTGAACGAGGTGACAATGCCGAAGTTGCCGCCGCCGCCGCGAATCGCCCAGAACAGGTCGGGGTTGTGCTCGGCGGAGGCGGTCCGCACTCGGCCATCGGCGCACACCACCTGGGCCGCCACGACGTTGTCGCAGGACAGCCCGTACTTGCGGCGCAGCCAGCCGTAGCCGCCACCGAGAGTCAGCCCGGCGACGCCCGTGTCGGAGATAACTCCTAAGGGGGTGGCCAGCCCGAAAGCTTGGGTCTCGCGATCGAGGTCGCCCAACACGGCACCGCCCTGGACGTGAGCCAAGTGCTGCTCAGGATCGACCTGGACGCCGCACATTGCTGAGAGGTCGATGAGCAGTCCGTCGTCGATGGTCGACAGGCCGGCGATGGAGTGCCCTCCGCCGCGCACCGCGACGGCGAGATCACGCTCACGGGCGAAGTTCACCGCGTCCACCACGTCTGCAGTACCCGAGCACTGCGCGAGCAGGGCGGGCCGGCCAGCATGCATGGCGTTGAACACGTCGCGGGTGCGCGGGACCCCGGAGGGATCGGGCGAGCTGATCACCTGCCCCCGTAGCTGTCCGCGGAGGGTGTCGAGGACCTCGTCGGCCAGGTCGGTCCGCGGTCCGTGCAGTGTGGTCATGGTGACGGTCATCGGATGCTCCCTGGTTTTGGGGGACGCCGGCACGTATTTGGAGCCAGCCGTCGATCACTCATCGTGATACAACTTCGCGGACGCGGTGCCCGATGATCGCTAGCCGACCGGGTCCAGCCCCAGGGCGACGCGGCCGGTGAAAAGGTGCTGGCGCTTCTCTTGGAGTAGGTGGAACGGGCCGCCGTGCACGTCGCGCAGTAGGCGCTCCAGGCCGACGCTGCGGAAGAAGGCGCCTCCACCTACCACCTCGAACGCCTTCTCCACGGCCTGGACGCAGGCGTTGGCGGCGACGGTCTTGCGGATGAGCACGGCGTTGGCGGTCTGGACGGTCGGTTCGAACGCGTAGTCGTCGCACAGGTCCACCATGCCCTGCACCGCGAGCTGCGCCGTCACCAGCGTGTTCTCCATCTCGCCAAGCAGGTAGGGCAGATGAGGATCGAGCCCTCTCTTGTTCTTCTTGCGCGCGAGGCCGAGCGCCAGGTCCGAGGCGGCCTCCGCGACGCCGGCGTAAACCGACATGATCAGCGGTAGGGCGATGGTGAGGACGACGTTGAAGACGATGTGCCACTGACCCTTTGGTCGGCGCAGCGAGACCGCGCCCTCCGGCACGAAGACGTTCTCGAGCAACACGTCGTGGGAGCCGGTGGTCCGCATGCCCAGCGTCCGCCAGTTGTCCAGTACGGTCACGCCTTCGGCGGCGAGGGGCACTGGGAAGTGCAGCACGGTCGGCCCGTCCGCGGGATCGTCGTACACCGCACTGGTGACGAGCAGTGTGCCGGCCGGAGAGCCGCTGCCGAAGATCTTGCGCCCGGTGATGCGGTAGCCGCCCTCCACTGAGTCAGCCGTGCCGGAGGAGTCGAGCCAGTCCGAAGCCCCGGTGCTGACCAAGACGATCTGTTCCTGGGCGACGCGCCGCAGCAGCGGCTCCACCGGCTGTCCCTCGCGCCAGCGCCACACGGCAAAGGCGAGGAGGTGGGTGTGCATGGACAGCGCGAGCGCGGTAGAGCCGCAGTGGCGGGCCAGCTCGCGCAGCATGGCGCACAACTCCGGGTATGAGGCACCGCCACCACCCAGCTCCCCCGGAACACCGGCGGAGAAGAAACGGTGTGCCTGCAGCTCGGCGTAGTTCTCGGCGACGAATGCATCTCGCTCGTCAAGATCAGCCGCCCGCGCCGCGAACGCTGCTCCGACGTCGCGCGCCATGGCCACCCAATCTGTGTGCCGAGTCGCGGCCTGCGCTTCAGCTACGACGCTCGTCGATGAACTCATGGCATTTCCTCTCGTCGGTCCCTTCAGGGATCGATCCCACTGTGCCGCTTTCCGCGACCGCAACAAGTGCAAGACATGAACCTGCGCGCCGCTGCGGCGTGGGGTGCTGGCGTCCGTCGGAACGCGCCAGTCGGCCCGGCGCGACGAGAGGTTCAGCATCTGAACTAGTGCAGGTCGCCCCGGGGTGGCAGGTTGTGGGTGTGAGGACCTACGGGCAGTACTGCCCGATCGCTCGGGCGTCGGAGCTCCTGGCCGAGCGCTGGTCCATCATCATCCTCCGCAACATCGTTCTCATCGGCTGCCGGACCTTCAACGAGATCGCCGACGGTGCGCCGGGCCTGTCTCGCGGGCTGCTCTCGAAGCGGTTGCGGGAGCTGCAGCGCGCCGGGGTGGTCGAGATCCGTCCCAAGCCAGATGGTCCGGGCTCGACCTACGAGCCCACCCAGGCGGGTCGAGCGCTGTCGGACGTCATGTTGGCCCTCCAGCACTGGGGATCTCAGTGGGCGGAGCTGACGCCCGAACAGGCGCATCCGGGTGTGGTGCTGTGGGGATGGGTAACCTGCCACCTGGACCGCGACCGCCTCCCTCGGCGCCGGATAGTGGTCCGCTTCGAATACCCCACGCTGTCGGGACCGGGCAGCCGTGGCTGGTTGCTGATCGAACGCGGCGATGCCGAGATCTGCGAGAAATACCCCGGCGGCGAGGAAGATCTGGTCGTGGTGGTCAACGATCCCGTGGCATTCGCCCGCTGGGATCTCGGAGAGCTCGAGTGGAGTGACGCCCTGCGTTCCGGGGCGATCGAGGTGACAGGCTCGAGGGAGCTGGCGCGGGGGCTTCCCACCTGGAACCGCCGCGTCGAACCGGCTCAGCACCAGCCCACCCCGACGCCCGGGACGCCCCCGCCTGAGGGCCACCAGGTCCGCGGGCGGGAGTAGCACTGCTGCTCCTGGATGATCGTGGAACCACGCTCAGGGCCGGGATTCAGGGGCACCGGGCTCCTCGTAGCTTCCGACTTCGCCACCACGACGACGTCTG
>JBOHFU010000039.1:0-3082 GCA_050699675.1 Pseudonocardiaceae bacterium | reverse complement strand
GTCGAGCCTCGCCTCGTGATCCGTCTCCTCGGAGAAGTCGCGGTCGGGCTCGGCGGGCACCCGATCCCCGATCTCACGACACCGCGTCTGCAACGCCTGTTGGCCCGCCTGGCGCTTGCCCCTAGCGCCGGGCTGCGGCGGGACCGCCTCGCCTACGAGCTGTGGCCCGACTCCTCCGAACGTCAGGCACGCACCAACCTGCGCAAGCTGCTCCACGACCTGCGCTCACCGCTCACGGATCCTGACGACTTCGTCGAGTTCGGCTGCCAGACCATCCGGTGGCACCCCGGTGGCGCAGTCTGGATCGATGTGGTCGCTTTCACCGACACCCTCAGTCGCGGCGACCCAACAGCGGCGGTGCGCCACTACGGCGGGGCCCTCCTGCCCGCCTGCTACGACGACTGGGTGCTGGCTGAACGGGAGCGGCTCCGCTGCCTCGCCGTCGACGCGCTCGCCCACCTGGCGGTGTCAGCCAAAGACGACCTGCGGGACGACGACGTCATTGAGCACGCCCGCAACCTGCTCCGCATCGACCCCGTCCACGAACCCGCGTACCGCCTGCTGATGGAAGCGTTGGCTCGGCGCGGCGACAGGAGCGAGGCGCTTCGTACCTACCACCGCTGCGTCGAGACACTGGAACAGGAGCTCGGCATCGGTCCCGACGCCACGACCGTCGAAATCTACAACCGGCTGCGTGCGCCCGCCCGGGTCGGCCTCGCGACGGCCGCCACTGAGAGGCGTTTGCCGCTGGTCGGACGGGACCGAGAGTGGCGCACGGCGCATGCCGCCTGGCGCGTCGCGGCCGATGGCGCTGCCCACTTTCTGCTCATCACCGGAGAGGCTGGCGTCGGCAAGACGCGGCTCGTCGAGGAGCTCGCCGCGCGGGCAGCGGCCGAGGGCGGCGCCGTGGCCTGGGCGCGGGCGTACGAAGCCGCCGACGGCCTGCCCTGGGGACCGGTCGCCGACTGGTTGCGATGCGACGCGGTGCACGGGGGGTTCCGCGGTCTCGACGACGTCTGGCTCACCGAGCTCGGGCGACTCGTTCCCGAACTGCGAACCCGGCGCCCGGGTCTGCCGGAGGCGTCGTCGGCTACCGACTCCGTTCGACGCCGGCAACTCCTCGAAGCCGTCCGCCGCGGCCTGCTCGCTTGCCGGCGACCGCTGCTGCTGGTCGTCGACGACCTCCAGTGGTGCGACCCCGACACGCTCGACCTCTGCGCCTTCCTGGTCCAAACCTCACCCACCGGGCCGGTCCTCGTGGCCGGTACCGCTCGTGACGAGGAGATCGGCGACGGCCACCCCCTAGCGTCCCTTGAACGACTCCTGGCCCGCGACGGCACTATCACCCCGATCGCGCTCGGGCGGCTCGACCCGGAGGCCACCGCCGAGGTGGCCGCCCTCGTCGGTCGACGACCACTCGACGCCGACACTGCGGCCAGTCTCTGGAGGGAGACCGAGGGAAACCCGCTGTTCATCGTCGAAGCCATGCGCGCGGGATTTGGCACCGCCGACACGGCGGGACGCCAGGTGCTCCCGCCCACCGTTCAGGCCGTCATCAGAACCCGTCTGGATCGCCTCTCGCCTGATGCCCGGCGCCTCGTCGACATCGCCGCGACGATCGGACGCGAGTTCACTCCCGGCGTGCTCGCCTGCGCCGCCGGCGCCACGGAGGACGATCTGGCCGACGCTCTCGACGAGCTCTGGCACCGCCACATCCTGCGTGAACGCGGCGCCGCCTATGACTTCACCCACGACAAGCTGCGGGAGGTCGCGCTGGCGGCGATCAGCCCCGCTCGGCGGAGAAAGATCCACCGGTCGGTCGCCGCGGCGCTCGAACAGCACCACGCAGGCAACCTTGGACCGGTGAGCGCCCGCCTCGGCGCCCACTACGAGAACGCCGGCCTCGACGCTCGCGCGGTCGAGGCCTACGAGCGAGCGGCCGAGCACGCCTACCGGGTCTTCGCACTCGATGACGGGATCGCGCTAACCCAGCAAGCCCTCCGCCTACTCGACAGATCGCCGCCCAGCCCGGCACGCGATGAGATCGAGCTGCGGCTGCGCGCGGCCCAGGGCGTGCCCCTCGTCGCCCGCCAGGGCTACAGCGCCGCTGCCGTCCAGCACACCTACGAGCGCGCACTCACCCTTCACCGCCGGCTCGGCTGGCGCCCCAACCCGTCGGTGCTGCGCGGCCTAGCTCTCGTCGCCGTGGCCAGCTGCAGCTTCGACCGGGCCACCGAGATGGGTCATGAGCTGCTTGCCGCAAGTCTTACTGACCGCACCGCCCGCGTAGAGGGCGAATACGTCCTCGGTGTCACCGCCTTCTGGCGGGCCGATTTCTCGGGCGCCGAGGACCATCTCAGGCGGGCGATCGCGGACTACCGGCCAGCGGACTCACCGCTGCACATCGCCCGCTACGTCCAGGACCCCAAGGGTGTCTGCCTTTCGCGTCTCGCACTCACCCAACTGTTCCGCGGGCTGCCGGCGCGGGCAGATGAGACGATGCGTGCGGCGCTGCACTTCGTCGCCGAGCTCGACCATCCGATGACAACCGGTTACGTCCGCGCCTTCGACGCGATACTCGCTGCCCTCGCCCCCGAGGACCACGACCTCCCCACATCGGTCGCAGCACTCGACGCGGTCACCTCGCAGATGGGCATCGGCTACTTCGAGAAGATGGCTCGGATGCTCGGGGGCTGGCGTGACGTGCTGGGCGGTGACCTTGGTGGGATCGACGCGATACGCGAGGTCACCGACTTCTGGCACCAGGAGCAGCAGCTTCACGTGACCCTCGGGCTGAGCTTGCTCGCCCGGGGTTACCTGCGAGCAGGCGACGAAGCCAGGGGCCGGGCCGCCATCGCCGACGCTCTGCGCTGGACAACCCAAACGCGGCAGGTCTACCTGCTCGCCGAACTGCTTCGTATCGACGCCGAGCTCCTGGCGCTCGGTGGCCATCGAGCTGCGGCTGGGGTCACTAGCAGCCGCTCCCTTGAGGTTGCGCACGAGCAGGGCTCGCCGTGGCTGAGTGACCGCGCCCGGGCCACGTTGGCCCGCGTGGCCGGGGAGGTGATCCAGGGAACGCTCG